>JAJRWP010000152.1 GCA_021545645.1 Zetaproteobacteria bacterium
CTGTATATAAAAGAGGCCAGACTGATTCAGTCCGGCCTCTGGATTCGCATCGATATTGAAAATGGTTGGCTCGGGCAGTTTCGAACTGCCGACCCCCACCATGTCAAGGTGGTGCTCTACCCCTGAGCTACGAGCCAATAATAGATAAGCCTCTTGCGAGGGTCGCGAAGAGTATTGCCACCCCTGCATTCGGTCAAGCGAAAACGCCCCTACGCACTCTATAAACGGGCGTTACAACACATCCCCCCGCCACAAGCGTAGAAAAACCGGATGCCTCGGTTTGCCGTTTTTAGTCAGACCGTAATATTTGAAGGTAATAATTTTCCCCACGGCTGGCGGTGTGCTGCGCAGGCGCTGATCCAAACCGCTGCCGATACGGGTCAGCATGCCGTTTTTCATGCGGCAAAGCAGTGCGCCGGTCAGACCAGTCAGCTTTCCTTTGCCCGGTTTATAACCAGTGACCGTGCATTCGGTATCCATGTATTTTTTCACTTTCAATGCCGCCGAACTGCGTCCTGTCTGATACGGCGTTGCCGGATTTCTGACCACCAGACCTTCGCCACCGAGCGCGACAATCTGCTGCAAACGCTTCTGCAAATGTTGTTGGCCCTTGCAAGTCATTTGCGCAATGATGTGAAGATAAGCATGGGGGTATGCCGATAAATAATCGTTCAGAACCTGCAAACGCGCCAATAATCCACCTGCCTGATCCGGCACTTCGAAAATTTGATAGGTCAGTTGCCGCCAACCGGCATGCGACTTGTTGCGGCGCACGATGGAAACGATATGCTCAAAATCGCCGCGCTTGCTCCACAACTCGCCATCCAAGGCAAAAGGTGGGAATCCCTTGGTAAACCATGCCGGTGCGGCAAACACATGACCACCACGACTGATTAAATGGCGGCCATCCCAACGGGCGCGAACGCCATCCAGTTTTTCGCTCATCAACCAGCCGTTCACCTGTTGCGTCGGCTACCATACGTTCAATAGCAGCATGTCTTGTTCCGGCTGCGCATATGCAGGCAGTGCAAACAAAAAACAGCACAGCAGCATAAGCCGTTTCAAAGCCGCAGGAGGAATTATTACCAATAGATTCACCGCTTTACTTTATCGTTTTTCAAACCATGGGAAAGCAATCCGCACTGCCACTGTGTAAAATACGCGACAAAAGCAGTATATATCGTCTAAAATTCCTGATATGGAACACCAAAGCATGCTTTCCTCCCGCCTGCGCCGGATGTATATCGGTTTGTTGCTGTTCGGCCTGCTGATGGCAGGCGCATGGGCGATGCTGACCATAAGCTTTTACCGCCTAGAAGCGCGCGACATCGAAGATAAACTACGGGTCGAAATATCCCATCACCTCGAAGCCAACAAAAAACATATAAACACCCACCTGCGACAAGTCGCCTCGCTGCTGCAATCACTAAGCGATTCACATGTGTTGCGCAGTCTTCTTGGTCGCGCCAAAGACTCCGATGCCAACGACGATCTGACTGTTTTTCTCGGCAGGCTTAAATTGCATATCAACGAATTCCGGCTGCTTGATGCAACGGGTATGGAACGGGTTCGGCTCATTCCCGCCAGCACCGGCAACGGTGCTTTGGTGGACGCGAAACACCTGCAATCGCGCAGTGCGACGCCCGCTTTTCAAACAATGCGCCGCTTGCCCGAAGGCTCAATGCGGCTAACGCCGCTGAGCACCATCGCGCAGACATCGACGCTTAGCAAGATACAATTGCCTGTCTTGCAGGTGACCATGCCGGTATATATCAATGGAAAAATCGGCGGTTTTATTGTCGCCTTTATTGATGGGCGGAAAAGTTATTGGAATCATCCCGCTTCACCGTTGGCGGAATTGATTTCCTTGCGCCAAATCGATGATCATTATGTCTATCGCAAACAAAACGGGCGCATTGATATTTATAACCGGAAAGCAGCAGCAGGCGTATCTCAATCTATGGGTATGAGTATTTCCATAAATATTCGCCCGGCCAATTTTTTGCCGCTGGCTCCGGCACAACGCGCATTGCGCTGGCAGATAACAGAAATACTACCGGCAGCAGCGCTTGCATCCAGATTATCGCAAGAACAACGGGAAGGTTGGCAGTTATTGTTTGCCGGACTCGGTTTTATTGCCGTGTTGTTGGGCGCTATCGGCTTTGTCCGTCGGCAGGCGCTCAAAATCGATGTGAAGCGGATACAGTTGTTGCAACGGGTAAAATCACTGACGCAACGAATGATGATGTTGCACGAAGATGAGCAGCAGCGTTTGGCACAATGGTTGCATGATGATATTGCCCAAACACTGACCGTGGTACAGTTGCATCTTAGCATGTTGGCGCGCGATTGCGCCGCAGACGACTGCGATGCCACTGAAAAAATTGAACACGAAGAAACTCGCATCATTGAGATGATGAACAGCTTACGCAATCAGTTGCGCAGCCTGCGGCCACCGCAATTGGAGGCACTGGGACTGCGTGAAACACTCATCGGTTTGTGCGATACATGGCAGCAAACTGGGAACCTTTCGTTCAAGGTGGATATTTGCGACGATTTGAAAGGCTTGGACGATATGATTCAGATTGGGCTGTATCGTCTGTTGCAAGAGGCGCTGACAAATATTGCCCGGCATGCCAAAGCAA
>JAJRWP010000153.1 GCA_021545645.1 Zetaproteobacteria bacterium
TTCGGGGTCTGCACCTTCTTTATCCATTTTATTAACCGCGACAATCATCGGCACACCTGCCGCACGCGCATGATTCAAAGCTTCAATCGTTTGCGGTTTCACACCATCGTCGGCAGCAACCACCAACACCGCAACGTCGGTCAATTTTGCACCGCGCGCGCGCAATCCGGTAAATGCTTCATGGCCCGGAGTATCGATAAAAACTACCCGCTCGTTGGAATCCAGCTTGACCATATACGCACCGATATGCTGGGTAATGCCGCCAGCCTCACCTTCGGCCACATGCGCTTTGCGCAAGGCATCGAGAATCGAGGTTTTGCCATGATCGACATGCCCCATAACAACAACGACCGGCGGTCGCGGATGCAGGAGACCATCATCTTCTTCCGGTGCATCAATCAACACATCCTCAACAGCAGCAGCATTGACCAGCTTCGGCGTATGACCGAACTCCTCGACCACAAGCACTGCTGTATCGGCATCGACACTCTCGTTGACGGTGACTGTAACACCCATATTAAAAAGCGTTTTAACCACTTCTACGCCCTTAATAGCCATACGGCTGGCCAATTCGGATACCGAAATCGATTCCGGGATTTCCACTTCACGTTTGACAAAATCGGCATCGTCTTTGGTAATTTGATTGCGTCTGCGCCCGCCGCGCGCCAAACGCGCCATGCGCTCTTCCTGCTCGTCGGTCAGCACCACATGCCGTTTTTCGGCATAGGCTCTGCGTGCCGCTTTTTCAGCCGGCGATAAGCGACGGCGCTGAAAACCGCCTTGCCCGCCGCCCGGTCCTCTACGCCGGACAGCACTCTGGCCGCCCGTTGTCGGTGCTTCCGGGGCTACCGCCACCGACGGAGCACGTCCCGGCTGACGCGGACCGGAGCTTGTACTGCGATTCTGCTGTGGACGCCCGGAACCACGCTGTGCGCGCTGTTCAGCTCGTTCTTTCTTGATTTTATTCTCAATATCTTTCAGCGAAGAACGCGGTGCTTTGGCTGCAGCAATCTGCGCCGGTGTCGGGCCGCGTCGAATCGTCGTGCGTGGACCACCGACACGCGATGTCGGCTTTCCATCACGCCGACCCGGTGTCTGCGTTCTCGAACGCTGTGCCCCAACGGGCTTCGTGGGCGTCGTTTTCATTGGTGTTTTTGTTGGCGCAACCGTTGATGCTTTTGTTGTTGATGCAAGCGTCGGCGCTTTTGTTGGCGCATTTACTGCTGTTTTTGTTGGTGCAATCGTCGGCGCTGCTGCTCGTTTCGCGGCTGCAGCGCTAGCTTCTCGCGCTTTTTCGGCCACAGCTTTGGCAGCCGATTCTGCTGGCGACAGCATTTTTTTGCCCGCTGCTGTGGCAGCCGCAGCTTCCGGCTTGGGTGCAACCATCGTGCGGCGGGTGGTTCTGCGCACCTCGACCTGCACCTTGCGGCCTCTGGATTCGGTTTTTTGACCGCTCCGCGCCTGCCCGGCGACCAGCGGTTTATTCAGCGTCAATGTGCGGCTGCCAGGCTTGTGACTCGCAGCATTTTTGCTTGCCGCCTTCACCGCCTTGGCTAATTTTTCGCGATCCTCTACCGTCAGCATGCTGGTCGGCCCGCTGGCCATCACGCCGCAATCTCGCGCAGCCGACTGTAGCTCGGCGACATCCACGCCAAGGTCTTTTGCTAGATCGAGAATTCGTATTTTTGCCATCTTCTTCCTACTCCATGTCGCGCAATTGTCCGTACCACAGACAATACTTTCGCAAGTTCATACAAGCTGGCGAATCATCCATCGCCAACACCGATACAACACCCCGCTGCACAAGGTCGCCCAGTGTCGCGGAATCGCCAAAAATAACAAGCGCGGTCTTCAATCCTGCGGCCTGACGTTTACCGCAAGCATCATGTATCTGACGCGCTAACGCCTCACCTGCATCGCCAGCCAACAGCAACAACATCGGTGTTTTCGCCCACATCCGATGCATCACCGCATCGCGACCGACGCTCAACAACTTCCGGCGTTGCTGCAAAGCCTGCCTGCACAATTGGCGGACAATCGACTCGGCACGTTGCGGCACGATTTCACCCTGCCCTGCCGCAACGGATACATTTTTCCATGCCCGCATCAGTTGCTTGTCGTTTAAACGCTTAAAACACGCGCTTTGCCAACAAATATAAGCCCCTCTGCCCGGTGCTTTCTGCAGCACATCGGGCAGCACTTGTGCATGTTCATCGACAACCAAACGCAGCAATTCCGTTTTCTCGGCCTGTCGGCGACAAACCAGACAGCTACGCTCCGCCTTTCGCTTCGAATCAGTCAAACCAGCCGCAGGCCTCCCGTGCGGCGAGAATGAGCGCTTCCAAAGCTTCACGATCAGCATGCTCAATATCCTGCAAATCATCCAGACCGGCATCGGCCATCGCTTCCGCCGTGCCGATACCGCGAACGGCAAGTTCGGCAGCAAGTGCTTCGCTCATCTCAGGCAGTTTCAGCAGACTTTCTTCAACCTCGGCAGATTCCTGCTTGCCCAATTCCTGTTGCAACAAGGTATTGCGCGCACGATTCTGCAATTCGTGCGCCGTCTCATCATCCAGAGCGTCAATCGCGGTCAGCTCTTCAATCGCACAATAGGCCAAATTTTCCAGCGAAAGAAAACCCTCGCCGCACAGCAGAGCGGAAAAATCTTCGTCGATATCCAGTGTACTCTGAAACAATTCTTTGGCGGCGGCCAATTCGCTAGCCCGTTTTTCGTGTTCTTCGCCAGCGGTCATGATTTCAATCTGCCAACCGGTTAATTCGCTGGCCAAACGCACATTCTGGCCGCGTCTGCCAATGGCAATCGCCAGTTGATCCTCGGCTGTGGCTACTTCGATGGTATTGGTATCTTCATCCATCAACACACGCTCAATTTCGGCGGGGGCCAAGGCATTGACAACAAAACTCACGGTATCCGGCGTCCATTCAATAATATCGATTTTTTCGCCGTGCAATTCGTTGACCACCGCCTGCACACGCGAACCGCGCATGCCAACACAAGCGCCGACCGGATCGACCGCTGCATCGTTGGAAATCACTGCCATTTTGGTGCGCGAACCGGGATCGCGGGCAATCGCCTGAATCGTTACCAGACCGTCCTGAATCTCCGGCACTTCCTGCTCGAACAGACGCTGTACCATGCCTGCATCGGAACGCGAAACGAACACCAGCGGTCCCTTCGGCTGATTGCGCACTTCACGCAGATAAACACGCACACGATCGCCCTGACGGTAGGATTCGCGCGGCAGCATATCTTCGCGATACATCACAGCTTCGCCGCGTCCAAGATCGACATACACATTGCCGCGTTCGACACGCTTGACGATACCGGTCATCAATTCGCCGACACGCGGTTCGTATTCGGCAACCACCCGGTCGCGTTCGGCTTCACGGATTTTCTGATTAATCACCTGTTTTGCCGTCTGCGCGGCAATGCGTCCCATTTCAATCGGCGGCAATGATTCACGGAATTCTGTGCCGATTTCGACTTCCGGATCGAGTTCTTTGGCTTGCTCCAGCGTCAGTTCGTTCAGCTCGTCTTCGACTTCTTCAACCACGGTACGCACATGAAAAAGATCCATGCCGCCAGTCTCACGATTGATTTTGGCCTGCACGTTTTTCTCACCGTAGGTCCGCCGGGCTGCCGTTTTAATGGCCTGCTCCATGGCCTCGATGACCAAATCCTCTTCCACGCCTTTTTCACGCGCGACCGCTTCTGCAACCTGCAACATTTGAACGTCCATCAAATCACATCCTTAGCTTATTTTGTCTTCTTTTTACGATTCGATACTCGCTTCCAGTCCACCACGCGGACGATTTTCAGCACCGAATCCATATCAATATCCTTTTCCTTTCCGTCGTCCAACAACAAACGAACACCGTTGTCGCACGGACCGAGATTCTCACCCATCAGTGTCGGCGCTTCGGCAAACAATGCCTTCAAGCGCTCACCCCGATGACGGTGAAAATCCGACGCGCTGCTCAGCGGCCAATCAAAACCGGGCGAAGTCACTTCCAGCCGATAACAACTGGCAATCAAATCCTCGGCATCCAACTGCAAGGACAACGCGCGGCTGATGCGTTCCAACACATCGAAAGGCACACCGCCAGCCGCATCCAGCACCACTTTCAGCAATGGCTGACGGCCACCGCCCAAGCTCACCTTGAGAATATCGACCTCGACTTCTTCGACAATGGGTGTCAGCAGTTCAATGATGCGATCTTCCACCAGTCCTCCAGAAACGAAAAAAAGCGAGCCGCAGCTCACTTTCAACGCGGCGAATCATAAGCCACCGCCACCCCCATCACAAGAGCAAATATACTTCGGCCTTTTTAGGGCTTGTCGCGTCTGGAAAAGCGGCAAACCGGTAAAAACCGCCTATTCAGTGTGTTTTATTGATTGAAATGATGCGAATGGTCGCTTACAAACATCATAGGCCTCTGGATTGCCCCGTTAAATTCAAGTCTCTTGCTTGATAAAGCGGATAATATGCCGCCGCGCCTTTTTATCCGGTCGCTTATCCGGTGCAGGGCTGGAATCCACATGCAATTTACGCCGTTGGCGTTGCTGTTCCCGTGCCGCAAAGCTTGCTTCTGTTTCCCGATATAGCGCTTGTGCCTGCGTTGCCGAACCGCGTTTGTCGGCCAGCCCGGTGACACGAACAACGAAACATTGCTGGGCACGCTGAACACAAACCTCATCGCCGATTCGAATCATTTTGGATGCCTTGCTGCGTTCGCCATTCCATTGAACATGCCCCGCATTGACTGCATTAGTGGACAAGCCGCGTGTCTTAAAAAAACGCACTGCCCACAACCATTTGTCGATACGTACAGACATAATCTCTACATCTTGACCGTCGGCATAATTTCCAGCGGCTGCTGCCCATCGGAAAGCAAGCTGATGCCATCTTGAATCATACATTGCAGTTGCATGCTGCGGCGGCTGAATCCGGCCAGCGCAGCCACACTCGCATCATCAATATGAATAACACTCAGATTGGAAAAACGCTTTAATTTCCCTTGCGTTTTTTGCCACCACGCGCCCGCAGCAGCGTTGTTATATGTGTAAATCATGGTGTGATTGGCCCGGCCGCAGGCGCGGCGGATACGCTTTTCATCCGGCAGACCAAGATCAATCCACAGCTCAATGTCATCGCTTAAGTTTTTCTGCCAGAGATCAGACTCATCATCGCTACTCAATCCTTTCGTGAAGGCGAGCCTAGCATGCGCATTCAAAGCAAAAATCAGGATGCGCAACATCATGCGTTCGTCATTTTCGGAAGTATGGCGGGCAATGGTCAGCGCGTGATCGTGATAATAATTCCGGTCGAGGTTGGTAATCTGCAGATTTGCTTTAAAAATCGTTGCTTTGATAGCCATAGCATGTTTCTAAATGAGTCGCCCCGCTATAGCAAGAACAGAAACAAGCCATGAGCCCCGCCAGCGCCTTGAGCATAAACGAAAAGGGCCGACGATTTCTCGTCAGCCCTTGTCCTATATGGTGCGCCCGGAGCGATTCGAACGCCCGGCCCTCAGATTCGTAGTCTGATGCTCTATCCAGCTGAGCTACGGGCGCATATTTGCCTCACCTACCTCTGTTGCCCTTGTACCTGTCATACTTTCACCGGAAACCGTTCCCATAGGCTGACCAAGCAACGGTGAATCGCTAATCAACGGCTCGACAACCGCCGCCTCAATCACCACATTCTTCAGCCAAAGTTTCCAATTTGCCATATCAGGACCAAACAACTCTGGGAATTCCTGATACAACCATCCTCGGTAAATCTGCCGCTTATCCCGGCTAATCTCCACGAATGCGGCGGGATTATGCACATTTTTATCATCAATGTAAGACCCCGACTTTAATCGCAAGCCATCGGCCAAACCAAGCAGACGAAAATGCATGCCCTTAAAATCGACATCCATGTCGCTAACCAGTTGCAACGTAGCGCTAAGCGCCGTGTTTTTCTGCAGCAGCACAAGCTCGGCACTGCCCCGGGCCATCGCTGCCCATTCCGGCAACATCTGATTGGCTGATGCACCGTGCGGGTCGTTGGGCGCGGCCAGCGGCAACTGCCAATCGATTTGCTGCGACTCGTTCTGACTGCAACCCGGCAAGGCAAGCGCAAGCAGCAAAACCAACCAGCCGCAAAACTGGCGGAGAGAGAGGGATTCGAACCCTCGATAGGTTATTAGCCTATACACCCTTAGCAGGGGCGCGCTTTCAGCCACTCAGCCATCTCTCCATCTTCACCATATACCCCCACGATGTGCCTCCATGCGGAGGGCGGCGCAGTCTAGCAAAAAAAACTACTTTTACACCTTTATTTTATAAACAAAGCTGGCGGAAGGGGTGGGATTCGAACCCACGAAGGGTTGCCCCTTGCCGGTTTTCAAGACCGGTGCATTCGACCAACTCTGCCACCCTTCCAAGATTTATCGAAGCGTTCGAATTCAAGGTGCGCAAGATAACACGGCTTTTCCGTATGACAATGCCAAGCGCCGAATCATCGCCCATGATGTATTATAAATAATCGTCCAGCACCGGGCTGTTTATATCGTCGGGATTATCCAATGCCCACAAACCGTTCAAGATACCGCGCGCAATCAGGTGCACAAGCGCCGCCTGAATCGCTTCCTGTACCGCCATTTGGCTTGGTTCGTTGTAACTGTAACCGGCCTCTGCCTCCAGAAGCTTTTTGAAAGCAATAAATTTAAAAATATTGCCGTCCAAACGCTCGGAAAGAATCGTTTTGCTGGTTTCTACCGTCTCCAAAATGCGTCCATTGCGCACATCGACAACACGCAATATCACCGTCACCTGATCCACCTGATATTTTTCAGAGCCGCCTAGACCAAGGTATTTAGCACCTGCGCCGCCTGTCTGCACATTGGTATCGTAAGCAATAATACCGCCCTCGAAGAGCACATTGGCCGGCAGCAAGGTCGGCAACGGCGGTGTCGATGATTTCTGGTCATTCTTTTTCGTCGCCCGGTTCACCTTGCGTTCGGTCAATAAATCCTGCAAACCTTCGCGCTCAACCACATCGAACCAGCGTGATTCTTTCAGCGCATGAATCAAAACCGAGGCTGCGCCCTGCGTCATCTGTGTGGAAATATTACTTGATGGAGAAGATTTGTACTGCCCGGTCATGTCGCGAAAATTATACACTGCCGCCAATATCTTACCGGCAGGCTCGGGAAGATTGGTGAGATCGCGGTAGGTCGGGGTATTCGGCTTTTGCAAATGCGCCTGACCCATGACACCAATCGGCCGCTGGCTCACCGCCACCCCGCAACCGCTCAGAAAAGTTGCGAGAACCAGCCATGCAAACAAATGCAAACGCTGCCGAAACAGCGTTAAAATAAACGTCATCAATGGGTACTGACCTTAGTTCACCTGAAAAAAGGTAGTCTGACCGGTATTTTTATCGGTGGTGATAATTTTCAATGCCGTACCGCCCAAGGAAACAACCTGAATGGTAAAATCCGTGGTGGTAATCGTGCCGGGTATCAACGTTCCGGTTGGCCCGATAATGTTTCCGGTCACCGATGCGGCAACACGATTGAGTACAAATTGCTGCAAATTCTGATTGAACTGCTGTAGCGGCGACAGCTTTTTCAAGGCATTCACCGCCGCTGGGTCCTTGAAATTATTCTGTGCATTGGCGTTGGCCAGCAATCCCGATGCATTGCTCGGACTGCCGCCGAAGCTCGGATTTATCGGCCGGTAAACGATTTGCTCGGCAAAAGCCGTGCCTACCGAACACACCAACGCCAGCATCATCGAAAGCATCACCCGTTTCATCGCAGAACTCCTTTTTATGCTAAAAACCGCCATATTCAAGCTACAATTCATCATTGGCCAAATCGCCAGCCTGCGAGAATAACGCATTAAGCGGCGCTTTGCTAATTTTTGCGCTAACAATCTTAGCCGCCCGTTTCGCTTTTGCAGCCAACGCACGGTTCCCCGCATAAACGGTCGTGTGATACACCGTCTTCTGCGCAAACTCAATATGAATACTATTCCCGGAGCGCCGCGACCGGTATTCCTTAAGGGTCACCTGATCGAAATAAACATTGCCGGTTTCCAGCATTAAATAATGCACAAAATGACGGTAAAACTCATGCCCCGAATAGGTAATGGTGTTGTCGATAACGATCTTGTGCAGCATCCGATCTGTTGCATCGGCGGCAAGGGCTGCCGGAGCCGCCTGTAAACACAGGCCGAACAGCACCAAGAAAGCCAGCACACTTGCTTTGAAGTGGATAAGCATTACTGCTGCAACACGGTAATATGTTTCGGTTTATTGCCAAGGTTACCGCCAATCGTACCGACGGTAATATTCACATTATCGGCAGACTGAATCACCGAAATCGTACCATGTTCACCCGGTTCGCCCACTCCGCCCTGCAACACCGTCGCCACAGCATTGGCCCCCGTCTGCAAGATACTCACATCATTAAATTCACCATCCTGCTGCAGAGAAATTTCATTCTGGAACCCGGCTTGCGACGCATGGATGGTATTGTTCTTGCCACCTTGCTGAATATTCGCTTTCATCTCAGCCCCCGATTGCTCCAATGTAACCGTTATATTCGCCTGCTCATCTTCCTGAACCTGTTTAATGTTCGCTTCGCTTTGCAAACCGCCCTGAAACAGGCTGAGTGTCGCATGATCTGTTTGCTGCTGCACCACCGCGACATTCTCGAAACCGCTTTGTACTACAATCGCAGCATTTTCATCGCCCAACTGTTGGAATTGTAGCTTATTGCCAGTATTCGACTGCGATAGCTGGGCAAAGTTTTTATGCCCGATCTGTTCTGCAAAAAGCTCATTATTCTGCCCGCCCTGATCGATACGCAGCACATCCTGAAAACCGAGCTGCCTAGTCGATGCCGTCGCCTGCCGATTCTGCTGAATCTGCAACACCTGATCAGTACCCGACTGGCGTACATTCAAGGTTGCATCTTCCTCAATCTGCTCAATGGCAATCTGATTGGAACTGCCTTCCTGCAACACTGTAATATCCTGAAAAGCATCACGCTGAATAATACTGATGGTATTTAAGTCGCCATGCGTATCGACAGTGGCGCGGATGCTCGGATCGCCCGCCTCTGCCGCGCTACCTTGCTGGATGGAAGTGATGTTGGCACTTCCCTCTTGTTCAATAGAGGCAAAAGAATCGACCCCAGTCTGTTGCTGCACAATCGCCGCACTATTGCTGCTGCCTTCTTGATAAATCAGCGCTTCGGTAAAATCAGCCGCGCACGGCAATGCCGGCGCAAACATGCCGAAAACCGCCAGCAGCAGCAAACGCATCGCGGATGCCATCGCGGTGTTTTTAACGAACACTATTTTTCATCAGGATAGGATGTAGTAAAACGGGCAATCACGTCTTTATCGTGTTTGCAACGCGAGCCATAACGGCAAATAAGCAATTCCAGCTTCAGTTTGTCTTCAGGTGCAAAGCTTCCAAAACTCAATTTCGGGCCGATAAGTGTTGTTTGCCCACGCTGTAAATCAAGATGGCCACGGTTAATTTCGTTCGATGTACCGGCGGCCCCCTGCTTGCCTGCTTTGATTTTATAATCAACGCGTTCGGACCTGTCCGCAGACACTTCCGGGCGAATGGATACCGTGTCAGTTTGCTGATCGTGTTGAAGATTAAAAGAGGCTTTCATTTTTTCTGTGCCTGCCTGCGCACCACCGACATGCGTCGCCAAAAGAAAGACGAAAACCATTGCTGGTATTGATGCTTTCGCAAAAACCCTCGCCTCCATATATACCCCCCCTGTGAGCTTGTAACCGCTTACAAATCAAAACCCTCTTCATAAGGCGGACCGATAGCCACTGCCAAACCATAGTCTCAACCAAACAAATCAACAATCACCCAAATAGGTGACAAGGGCAAGAAACACATAAAACAAGGGGCGGACCGAAGTCCACCCCTTGCTGCTTTCCTTTGATGTAGTTTGCTTTGTTTAGATTGCCAAATCGCAACCTTATCCTGAGCAATCTACTCCTGCGAGATGCTGGCTACGTTGTTGTTGCCAACCTGCTCAACATTCGCTGTGTTGGAGAAACCAATCTGCTCAACACTAGCTGCGTTGCCGTTACCAATCTGCTCAACTTCAGCATTGTTGGCGACACCATTCTGCTCAATATCGGCAATGTTGTCGTTGCCAGTCTGGTCAATATCAGCCACGTTGCCGCTGCCATTCTGCTCGACATCAGCGCTGTTGCCGTTACCAATCTGCTCAACATCAGCATTGTTGGCTACGCCAGACTGCTCGATTTCAGCAAAGTTGCCGTTACCAGCCTGCTCAATCTCAGCTTCGTTGCTGCTGCCGGACTGATCAACATCAGCGACGTTGTCGTTACCATTCTGCTCGACGCTAGCGGTGTTGTTGTCGCCAGTCTGCTCGACATCAGCATTATTACCATCACCAATCTGAGCAATGCTGGCATTGTTAGCAAAACCGGACTGCTCAACTTCTGCTACATTGTTGTTACCTGTCTGGGCAACATCAGCGTTGTTGTTGCTGCCGGACTGCTCGACAGAGGCATCATTGTTGCTGCCAGACTGCTGAACATCAGCGTTGTTAGCAAATCCATTCTGCTCGACTTCAGCATTGTTACCATTGCCTTTCTGCGCAACACTAGCTGTGTTGTTGTTACCAATCTGCTCAACATCGGCGTTGTTGGCATTACCAACTTGATTGATGCTGGCCGTGTTGGCATCACCCTTCTGCTCGACTTCAGCAACATTACCGTTACCAACCTGCTCGACAGAA
>JAJRWP010000154.1 GCA_021545645.1 Zetaproteobacteria bacterium
AGGGAGCTTAACTTCGGAATCACGCATTGTCATCGGCGGCATGGTAACTGCACAGACGGCATAACATGTGATATCCATCACAGATAGCATCGCGTATTTGCAATCGTTTTGCATGCTTGCGTCGTCAGGCCTGCATGTCAGCCTGCGATGCCATGTCCGCATTGAAATTTAAGATACTTGCCCGCGCTAAAGGCTGCTTTGCACGCCGTGGCCGCCTGAATTTGGCACACGGCATTGTGGAAACACCCGTGTTTATGCCGGTCGGCACGCAGGCGACGGTCAAAACCATGACCCCGCACGATTTACACGACATCGGTGCGGAAATCATTCTCGGCAACACCTACCACCTGATGCTGCGTCCCGGCGGCGATTTAATCGAAGAATTCGGCGGCCTGCACGGGTTTATGGGCTGGGATAAGCCGGTATTGACCGATTCCGGCGGTTTTCAGGTCTGGTCGCTCGGCGATTTGCGCAAAATCGAAGAGCACGGCGTACGTTTCCGCTCGCATATCGACGGCTCCGAGGTGTTTCTCGGCCCCAAAGAAAGCATGTATATTCAGCAACAGTTGGGCAGCGATATTGTCATGAATTTCGACGAATGCACCCCTTATCCGGCGGAAAAGGATACCGCACGCGCCTCCATGCAGCTTTCCATGCGCTGGGCGCGCGAATGCCGCGAATATCTGCCGCCGAACGACAAGCAGGCACTATTCGGCATCGTTCAGGGCGGTATGTATGCCGATTTACGCCGCGAATCACTCGAACAACTGCTTGAAATCGGCTTTGAAGGCATCGCCATCGGCGGCCTCTCTGTTGGTGAGCCAAAACAGGACATGATGGCCATGCTCGATGCGCTTGCGCCGCAGCTTCCAGAGGCGCAACCGCACTACTTAATGGGTGTCGGCACGCCTGCAGACCTGATTGAAGGCATCAATCGCGGTATCGACATGTTCGATTGCGTCATGCCGACACGCAACGCACGCAACGGCACGCTATTTACCGATTACGGCACCATCAATATCAAAAAAGCCCAATATCGCAACGATTCCGCGCCGATTATGGACGACTGCCAGTGCTATACTTGCCGTCATTTTTCGCGCGCTTACCTGCGTCATTTGTATGTCAGCCGCGAATTGTTAAGTTCGAGGTTGAATACAGTGCACAATCTTCATTACTATTGCGCGCTCATGCGACGAGCGCGGACGGCTATCGAAGAAAATCGATGGCCGGAATTTCGCAAAAAATACCTCGCCGCATACCATGACACGCGATATAAAGACTGACGATGTATAAATTAAAACATCGCATACCAATGCGGGAGAATTAATAATGAATCATGTGAAGCGTTTTCTAAACCAAGCACTGGCTGCAAGTGCAGCATTGCTTGCTCTTGCCCCGTCGGCACAAGCCGCCGATGCAGCAGGTGGCGGCATCGCCTCGCTAATTCCGTTGGTGCTGATTATCGTCATCTTCTATTTCCTGCTCATTCGCCCGCAACAAAAACGTCTGAAAGCGCATCAGGCAATGATTAGTGAGTTGAAAAAAGGCGATAAAGTTGTCACTTCCGGCGGCATTATCGGCACTGTTCACGATGTCAATGAAGATGTCGTACGCGTGGAAATCGCCGATAAGGTTCGCGTTAAGGTAAAACGCGATACCATCAGTTCGCTGGCCGATTAAACGCTGAACAAGCAGCAATAAAGCAAATAACGATAACAAAAAAATAGCTGAACCGAGGCAAAGGAACCGTCATGCACGCTTATCCCCGTTGGAAAATCTGGCTTATTCTGTCCGTGCTGGTCGTTTCCGCCATGGGCAGCCTGCCCAATATCAGCAATCCGCCATCATGGTGGCCGTCTGCACTGTCCAAACAACTCAACCTCGGTTTGGACTTGAAGGGCGGTATTCATCTGGTCTTGGACGTGAATGTTAACAAAGCCGTCGAACGCACCGTCGAAGAAGATGTCGATACGGCAAGACAAACGCTGCGTGGCGAGCGCATCCGCTATCGCAAACTCGATGCCAAGGGGCTAACGCTCAGTATTGTTATCAAAAAACCAGAGCAGAGTGCTGCCGCAATCAAACTGCTGGCCGATGCCCTGCCCGGCTATGAGCTGAGCGATCAGGGCGAAGGGCGTTTGCTGCTGACCATCAAGGAAGACAACGCCAAAGAGGTGAAAAAATTCGCTATTGATCAGGCCATTGAAGTAATTCGCAACCGCATCGATGCGCTCGGAACCACCGAGCCGGTCATCGTTAAGCAGGGTGAAACACGCATTTTGGTGCAAATCCCCGGTTACGAAGACAGCGCCCGCGCCAAAAGCCTGATTGGCCGCACCGCGCAGCTAGAATTCAAACTGGTTGATGAAAAAGGCGATTTGGACAAAGCCTTGCAAGGTGCGATTCCGCCCGGCGATATTATTATGTACGGCGCAGCGGAAAAAAGCGGCGGCAAAACCAGCCGCCAACCCTATCTGCTGAAAAAACGCACCGAGCTTTCCGGCTCCGAGGTTTCCGATGCCCGCGTGTCCATCGATTCGCGCTTCAACGAATACGCCGTCACCCTGAAATTCAACAGCAAGGGGGCTCGCAAATTCGACCGCCTGACCGCTGCCCACGTCGGCGAGCGTTTCGCCATTATTCTTGAGGGCACGATTATGTCGGCTCCGGTGATTCGCGAGCGTATTTCCGGCGGTTCGGCACAAATCACCGGCAGCTTCTCGCCTGCCGAAGCCCATGATTTAGCCATCGTCCTGCGTGCCGGCGCATTACCCGCGCCGGTCAAAGTGGTTGAGGAACGCTCCATCGGCCCGAGTCTGGGTAAGGATTCGGTCGAACAGGGCTTCAA
>JAJRWP010000155.1 GCA_021545645.1 Zetaproteobacteria bacterium
AACATCAAGACCTGCATACTGCTTTTTGATAATCTTCTTCATTGGTCACTCTCCTCTACGGTTTATTGAGGCTGATATCCTCAGACCTCGTATGCTAAACCCGGAGAGTGACCACCCTAACGCAATTACACCGTGTCCCCGAAACTCGTGAAGATTGCCATGGCCCCATGCACCCCAACAAAGTCTCCTGTCCCTCCCAGCTTTCCGCTTATGTAATGTACTACCGCCCCTATCAGTGGAAACAAAATCACATAGGACAGCGCCATCAATAATTTGTATCTCTCTGAATAGCAAGACGCAATATATGAAGCCAATATCGGCAATACCCACAAGATAAGCAGCAATGCGTTTCTGCTAACCCCCACTCTGTGAAAAACATAATCACCCAATAACACAATCATCTCGCCAAGAACGGCAAACGCCAATATCAACAAAATGCCCAAGCTCCAAGGCTTACCAAAAACGCCCATTTTATTTACCCAGATCTGGACCATATATCGGATTAGGGGTATATCCAGGCTCTCCTGGCTGCGGTCCAGGATTGACCGGCCAATTAGGCCAGGATGAAGATGGAATAGAGGTTCCGCACTCTTTAAGCGACTGCTCGACACAGTGACAGCAGTTAAACGTTATGAAATTGTAATTCGAACCTTTGCAGTGCTGCATCGCCTTCTTAATGCAGTCATCCTTCTCCGGCTCTTTTGGGTTAGTACATGTAGTGCCCGGCTGGTTGGGGTCAGGGTCTGGATTCACACCATTTGGATCAAAACTCGATGTCGATCCATCATCAAATCTAGCGTAGCAATGTCTTGCGTACGGTATGGGTAACTGCAAGTCCCTGTGGCACATCTGATACAAGCCCAAGGGATCAATTCGGTTAAAAGGATTCCCCCCAACATACCCAAACGGATTCAGGCCGCCGTTCAGGCCGATGGGGTCGTGCCGGGTGTAGCGGCCAACAGTCGGATCATAGGTCCGCTGGTAGTTGTAGTTCAGGCCCGTCTCGGCATCGTAGTATTGTCCCGGAAAGCGGAAGTTGTTGGTCACCTTTTATTAAGTACCTTTCAAATTGGCTATTAGAAGTAGCATCAGCAGTAGCACCCCCACACCAATCACAGTTCCCAAGAAAGTTCCCATCAGTAACTTATTTACTATAGAGGAAAGTGGACTCATGGAATGGTATGTAAAATAAGCACTAAGCAACGCTGCACATATAGGTGCAATGCTAAAAGTTAAATATGACCTACTCCAATGGGGGACATCTGGAAGAACCCATATGAACAAAACAGATGCTAACCCACCAAACCCTAAAAGGATAAAAAAAAGTTTAATGCTGAGGCAACCTAAGTTTTCCATTAACAGTCTCCCGTTATTGAGTGTGCGTTATTTGATACTAGCATTTCCTAGGCTCCCCAAAAATTGGAAGAAGTTCGCACGATCAATTAACTTGCTTGTCTCCGTTTTGCAATTATTTGTTATTATGCCGTTAATATGCTGATTTTGTGGCTTATTCAAATCCATAAAGGCCTGTCCAACGTAAGCATCAAATTCAGGCCCTGCCACCTTCTCAGCCAATCCTTTGTCTAAGGCTTCTTTCGCAGTCAACACATCTAAAGGTTGATCTAAATTCCAACCATTCAAATTGGCATCGTTCCCCCAACTGTATGTATGATTAATGGAACCATCAGGGTTTGTCACAACGGTAAAAGTGTGCGTTAGAAAGTTGCTCCTTGAACGTGCCTTGTTACCTATCACTGATAAATCTCTGTTCACAACAAAAGTATCTAACCCATACGGATCAACCCCCGTCACAGGATTCCCCCCAACATACCCAAACGGATTCATGCCTCCGTTCAGGCCGATGGGATCGTGCTGGGTGTAGCGGCCCGTGGCGGGGTCGTAGGTCCGCTGGTAGTTGTAGTTCAGGCCCGTCTCGGCATCGTAATACTGGCCGGGTAAGCGGAAGTTGTTGGTCACCCTGATGCCGTCTCCGTCCGGGTCTTCATTCACCGTGGCAATCCCGAAGGGGGTGTAGCTGGCCGTCCAAACAACCCTGCCGTTGGCATCGGTTAATGCCTGCGGCGTGCCAAGATGGTCATTATGATGCCAGTAAACCGCTTCTGTGGTGACTGTTGCGCCGCCGCCGGGTGCCGACAGTGTAGAGTTTCCGCCACCGCCTATTCCACCACCAACTGTTGATACGAAGCTCACCACCACCCGTTGCGTGGCCGTCGCCGTGTTCCCCGCCAGATCACTGGCTGTATAAATGACCGTCGTAACACCCACCGGGAATACGGCGGGGGCGTTATTCGTCACCGCCACAATGCCGTCCACATTGTCCACCGCCGTGGCTGTACCGAGATTCACCGTCGCCTGTGCTGCATTGGTCGATGTAAACACATCCGCAGGCACACTGATCACTGGAGCCGTGGTATCCACCAGATTCACGGTCACAGTTTGCGGCCCGGAGGTGCGATTACCGTTGGCATCAACCGCTGTCCACGTCACCGTTGTCATGCCGATGGGGAATACTACAGGTGCGTTGTTACTTACCGTCACCGCAAACGCATCGGTGGCCGTCGCCTGCCCGATATTCACGCTAATCGAACCGCTGCCGGACGTGATTGTAATTGCCATAGGCAGGGAAAGCGCAGGCGGTGTGGTATCGGCCACCGTCACCGTTTGCGTTGCCGTGCTCGTATTCCCGGCCGCATCGGTGGCTGAGTAGGTCACCGTCGTCACGCCAAGCGGGAATGCGGCAGGCGCGTTGTTGGCGATCGTCACCGCAAACGCATCCGTCGCCTGCCCGATATTCACGGCGACAAGTGCGCCGCCCGAGGCGGCTAAAATATCCGAGCACCCCAAAAAAATAACATGAGAATTATTCCCACAGCACAAATTATTGCGGAACCTATCCTATCAAACTTATCACTATTTGGGCTGATAAAACCACCATAACCAACATGCATGGTCCAGCCCCAAAAAAAAGCAAATAGATTGTATGAAAATATACATGCAAACGCTAATAACAACCAAAATATGGGATCGCTAAAATCGGCATCGAATGACTGACCAACGCCAAAACCAATCCCCACAAAGAAAAAAATGGGTAGTAAAAATATAACTGATAATTGTTTACTGAGTATTTTGATTTCCAATACCTCCTACAACAGATGTTCCATACCCAAACCAACCTGCTGCTTTTTTAGACAGCCCAAGAGATTGTCCAATAATCTGACCATAAAAACCCAAGGCATCCAGTGCTAAAGCACCTCCATCTCCATTAGCTGCATGCGCTGAAACACTGGCTATAGAGAGTACAGTTGCACAGGTTCCGCCAACGAAAGGAGCCGCAATACCTGTAATTATCGCTATGTTCGTTAAATCTTTAGGGTCATTGGGATATTGTCCCTGTACTTGCCCCATAGCTTCCGCTGTCGCCATCATAGCGGCTTCGGCTGGACTGCTATATTTTCTCAGCCCCAGTACATCAATCCAAGATATTGGGTTCCCACTCACATATCCAAACGGATTCATGCCCCCGTTCAGGCCGATGGGGTCGTGCTGGGTGTATCTTCCCAAAGCAGGGTCGTAGGTCCGCCGGTAGTTGTAGTTCAGGCCCGTCTCGGCATCGAAGTATTGCCCCGGAAAGCGGAAATTATTGGTCACTACGATGCCATCACCATCCGGGTCTTCATTCACCGTGGCAATGCCAAACGGCGTGTAGCTCGCCGTCCACACCACCGTGCCGTTCACATCCGTCAGCGCCTGCGGCGTGCCAAGATGATCATTGTGATGCCAGTACACGGCTTCTGTGGTGACTGTGGCTCCTCCACCTGCCGATGGCGGTGTGCCTGCGCCGCCTCCCGTACCCGTGCCGCCGCCCACTGTGGATACGAAGCTCACCACCCGTTGCGTGGCCGTCGCCACATTCCCCGCCGCATCAGTCGCAGTACCAACATATGTACTACCGATCTCTGAGGTCGTCTTTTAATCGGCCCAACATCATCGCAAGTCCCCCAACAAAACCTATCAATGCACCAAAAAAAACAGCAATCGCCGCTATAACGCGCCCAATCGACTGCCCAAAAAACAACAAAACAATCCCTATTAAGGCAATGGCAAACATAATCATCACGGAGGCTGTTATTTGCTTGGCTGAAATCATTGTAATCATCAGTTATTTGAATGGGCAAATGTACGTCGTTGTGCATCTAATTACACCTGCACCTACACTTGGAGAGCCATCAGGTGAACCGCCAACGCCAATGAGAACCCTGCTAACCGATCCATCTTGTAGAACTTGGCCTTGTCCAGCTATTCCCGAGCCTCCCATCCAATAGAATCCTGTATGGACTTTTTTGCCAGAGCATATCTCACCTTTTCCTGCACTTACTACAAAGCCCAGCTCCCCACCTAAAGGAGAGTGCACACCAACCCCAGAGCACAATGTGGAATACATGCAGACATTTCCAGATGAATCAACAGCTA
The DNA here is from genome assembly GCA_021545645.1 of Zetaproteobacteria bacterium. Classification (GTDB taxonomy): domain Bacteria; phylum Pseudomonadota; class Zetaproteobacteria; order Mariprofundales; family Mariprofundaceae; genus UBA1543. The sequence continues at coordinate 4,492 of JAJRWP010000155.1, forward strand.
TTCCTGAGTCTGCAGACGTATTGGTCACCATAAATTGACCGCTGCCTCCAAAACCGACACTGGCATTAACCACCGTTAAAGGCTTGGGTTCTCCTAAGGGGCCAAATTCCAATGAAGGACTATAAAATAAGCCATTAGAGTCAACATGCGTCACCGGATTCCCGTTTACATATCCAAAGGTATTGAGTCCGCCATCCAAGCCAATCGGATCACTCTGCGTATATCTTCCTGTCGTCGGGTCGTAGGTCCGCTGGTAGTTGTAGTTCAGCCCCGTCTCGGCATCGTAGTACTGGCCCGGAAAGCGGAAGTTGTTCGTCACGGTAAATCCGTCACCGTCCGGGTCTTCATTCACCGTGGCAATGCCAAACGGCGTGTAGCTCGCTGTCCACACCACCGTGCCGTTCACGTCCGTCAGCGCCTGCGGCGTGCCCAGGTGATCGTTGTGATGCCAGTACACGGCTTCTGTAGTCACCGTAGCGCCGCCGCCGGGTGCTGGTGGGGTGGTGGTTCCGCCTCCCGTACCCGTGCCGCCGCCAACCGTGGACACAAAGCTCACCACCACCCGTTGCGTTGCCGTAGCTGTGTTGCCCGCCGCATCAGTCGCGGTGTAAGTCACGGTGGTGACGCCCACCGGGAAAGTTGCGGGCGCGTTGGTGCTAACGGCAACCAGACCGTCCACCTTATCTACCGCAGAGGCTGTACCGATATTCACAGTGGCTTGTGGTGCGCTTGTACTGGTGAACACATCCGCAGGCACGCTGATTACCGGCGGCGTGGTGTCCACAAGATTCACCGTCACCGTCTGCGGACCGGAGGTCGTGTTACCGTTGGCATCCGTCGCCGTCCATGTCACTGTTGTCGTGCCAATCGGGAAGACGGCAGGCGCATCATTCGTCACCGTGACAGCAAACACATCCGTGGCCGTGGCCGTACCGATGTTCACCGTTGCCGGTTGATTGTTGCCAACCGTAGTCGTAACCGCCGCAGGCAACAAAAGATTCGGCGGCGTGGTATCAACCACCGTCACCGTTTGCGTTGCCGTGCCAATATTTCCCGCCGCATCCGTAGCGGAATACGTCACCGTCGTCGTTCCGAGCGGAAAGGCGGCGGGGGCATTGCTGGTCGGAACTATCACGCCATCGACTATATCCAAAGCCGTGGCCTTGCCAAGCACAACGGCTGTCGTCGCGCCCGTCGCTTCTACACTGACAGCCGCCGGAGCCGTAACCACCGGCGGCGTCGTATCCACCAGATTTACAATCACAAGCTGGGTGACCGTCGCAGTATTACCCGTCGTATCCGTTGCTGTATATGTCACCGTTGTCGTGCCCACAGGGAAAGTGGCCGGGGCATTGTTGGTGACAACAACTCTGCCATCTACCAAATCGGTAGCAGTCGCGGTTCCTAATGTAACTGCGACAGGCTGGTTGTCGCCGGAAGTGCCCATCACTGCCGCTTGGGTCGTGATGGTTGGGGCAGTTGTATCGGTGACCGTCACCGTTTGCGTTGCCGTGCCGATATTTCCCGCCGCATCGGTGGCGGAATACGTCACCGTCGTCACGCCGAGCGGGAATGCGGCAGGCGCGTTGTTCGTTACAGGTACAACACCGCTGACCAAATCGATCGCCGTAGCCGTACCGAGTGCGACTGTGGTGTTTGTACCTGTCGCCTCAACCGTAATTGCCGCCGGAGCCGTGACTACAGGCGGCGTGGTATCCACCAGATTCACGGTTACCGTTTGCGTGGCCGTCGCCGTGTTGCCAGCGGCATCCGTGGCGGTATAAATAACCGTTGTGGTTCCGACCGGGAATGTGGCCGGGGCATTATTCGTTACCGGCACAACACCGCTGACCAGATCGCTTGCCGTGGCCGTGCCGATATTCACCGCCACCGGCTGATTATCGCCGGATATGGCTGTCTGAGCAGCCGGAGCGGTGATTGTGGGCGGCGTGGTATCCACCACAGTCACCGTCTGCACCGCAGTACCGATATTTCCTGCGGCATCGGTAGCCGTATATGTAATCGTGGTCACGCCCAACGGAAATCCGCCCGCAGGCGCATTATTCAGCGGTACAAGCACACCGCTCACATTATCAATCGCGGTCGCCGCCCCCGGCACAGCGGGTGTGGCAAGACCCGTCGCTTCAATCGTTACCGGCGCGGGTGCGGTGACCACAGGTGGCGTAATATCAGCAGGTGCGGGAAGCGGGGTTATTCCACCTTGGCCGCCGTTGCCGTTACCGCCATTATTACCGCCCGCTCCACCGTTTTGACCGTTTCCGGCACCGCCAGCCTGACCTGCATTGCCCTGAGCTGCGTTTTGGCCGTTTCCGGCATGTCCCGCCGCTGTGTTTTCTATAGACGCATGATCATTATCTTCTTCGTCATTCCCGGCATCGTCGTCTTCAGATTTGCCGGAATCGCCATGCTTGTCCTTATCCTCGTCGGCATGCTTTTTCTCATCCTTGTTATCGTCGTCTTCCGCCTCCCCGGAATACGCGGATGGAATCAGCTCGATGCCGCGCCACCACGATGCCAGCGCAGCAAAACCATCGTCCAAACGCGCCAATAAGCCCGTCTTTCCATTATTCATGGCTAGCGGCACTTGCCGGGTGGCAATGCTGACAATGCGCCCGGAAGGGCCGTAGATATGCTCGGCCAGCATCGCGCCGCTGCTGTCGTATTCGCCAATTAAACGACCGGAAACATCGTAAACATAATATGTGCTGACGCCATTGGCCGTCTTGACCACGCGTTCGCCCTTGCCGTTGTGCGTGTAGGCCGCAAGCGGGTTGCCGAGACTGTCTGCAACCGCAATCAGGCGATTGTTCGCCGCATAGGTATAACTAAAGCGGCCATCGCGCAGGCGGTTGCCCGCCGCATCACGCGTGTAGATCGTCGCGCCGCTGCCCGCCAACCGGTTCGTGCCCGGAGCATAGCTGTTGAATACCTGGCCTGCGGCATCGCTGCGCAACATGCGGTTGCCGTTGGCATCGTAGGTGAAGGAAAGGTTGCCATACGCACCCGTAGCACCGGTCAATCGTTGCGCCGGATCGTAGATGAAGTTCTGGCTTTGCAGCGGATTCAGATTGTCCGTGATCGAGGCAATCGTCGATGCCGGATTCCAGATCAGCGACCGGCTCAACACACCGTTTGCATTAAAGCGCATCAGCCTGCCGCGCGAATCCCTGCTACGCGTTTCAACGATGCCGTTACCCAGCGTGCGCGAAACAACACCGCCGAATGCATCATACCGAATGGCCGACACCAGATTCACCGGCGAACCGTTGACCGAGCTATCGACGGCATTCATGCGCCCCGCCGGGCCATAACTGAAACTCACTTTACGTCCAGTCGGATAGGTCAGCGTGGAAAGTCGTCCTGCCGCATCGTAGGCATAGGCCAGCGTCAGGGTTAGCGCGCTGCCGGCAGGCGACCAGCTGGCCGAAGTCAGCCGCCCCATAACATCGCGACTGTATTGCGTCACACCGCCCGCATCGGTCATCGAAAGCATGCGCCCGGCGGCATCGTAAGCGAAACCGACATTGCGCGTCGGGTCGCCTGGATAGCTGATGGATGTCAACCGGTGCATTGCATCATAGGCGTAGTTCGCCACCACACCGTTGGCATCGGTTTTACTGAGTAAATCGCCTGTCACGCCGTAGCTGTATGATGTAACACCGCGATCAGCAGACGTTTCCTGCAGCACGCGCCCAAGCGCATCGTAGGAAAATTGCGTGCTGACATTGCCCGCATCGGTGGCACGGACACGCCGATCCATGGCATCGTAGGCATAGGTTACGGTCTCGTTGTTCGCATTGGTTTCGGAAATCAGTCTGCCCAGCGCATCGTAGCTGTATCCGGTCGCCTTGCCCGATTCGTCGCTGCGCGTCAGCAATCTGCCCAGCATGTCGTATGTGTTGGCCGTGGACGTACTGTCGGCATGGGTGATTCCGGTCAAACGCCCGTCGGCATCGTAGCGCATGTTTTCGCTGGAAACGCTCACGCCTGCACTGTTCAGCACGGATCGCGCGGTCAGATTGCCTGCCGGATCAAAACCGGATGTCAGCGTTACCCCGTCGGGGCGCGTCATCGATACAGGCCGGTGCTCAACATCGTACACATAGGTGGTGACAAGCCCCGCCGCATCGGTCGATGAAACCAGATCGCCTGCCAAGTCGTAGACGTTACGGACCGACGTACCGTCTGCATAGGTGATGGAGGTAACGCGATCCCGTGTATCGTAGGTATAATTCGTGGTCGCACCCGCTGCATCGGTCAGCGCCAGCAAACGTCCGGCAGCGTCATAGTTCAGCGAACGGCTGCTGCCATTCGCATCAATGATTTGCACCACCTGCCCGAAAGCATTGTAGGTAAAGCGCGTCAATCCGCCATCGGCAGCAGTCACGCTCGCCAATGTGCCAGCCGCATTCCATGTATTGCTCGAAACATGGCCTAATGCATCGCTTGTGCTCAACCTGTGGCCGTTTGCATCGTAGGTAAATCGGGTGGTCTGCCCCAGCGCATCGGTCACACTGATCACATGCCCGGCAGCGTCATAGGTGTATGCCGTTGTCCGTTCAACCGCTGTGCCTACAGCTTGCGTTTCAGCCGTTAAACGACCATTGGCGTCATAAGAATATATATTGGCAACACCGCTCTTGTCCTGACTGCCGGTCATCAGGCCCGTCACCGGATCAAGCGTAAACGAAGTCGCCGTGCCGCACAGACACGCGCCGCCGGAAACGGCAGTAACACTGGGAATACCGTTGACGATGGTCACCGTATGATGCCGCGTCGTGCCATTCGCTTCCGTCACATCAACACTGCCGTCGGCATTATAGATCACCGCATCGCGCACCCCGGAAAGCGGTAATTCGGATAAAATCGCCCGATCCTGCACATCGTAGGTAATGCGTTTATAAATGCGTCCGGCCTCGTCGATAATCCCTGTCAGATTGTGCGCATCGTTGGCGTCTGCATATTGATACCGCCTTGATGTGCCGTCAGGATAGCTGACGGATGCAAGATTGCCGTTCGCATCGTAAGCATACGACCACACACGTCCCAGCGGTCCGGTAATCGAAGCAATACGCCCGCCAATATTCGTTGTCAGTTTTAGCGTGCGTCCGTGCGGACCAATGATAGAGACAGGATTGCCCGCCGCGTCGTAGGCCAGCGAAATCGTCTGACCGTCCTCGGAATTCAGCGAAATAAGATTGCCGGCAGCATCGAAATCCGCCGTTGAACCGTTGTGATGCGTGTATCGCCAACCACCGGGGGTCGCCGTCACCGTTTCATCGCCGCGCTCCAACTGCCGACGGAAAATCCCGGAACCATTATCGGCAAACAGCATCGCCTTACCGTCCGCGCGACGAATACTGATGCGCCCCGCTGCCGGTGGCGAAAGCTTCCAGCCGTACGTCCATGTCCAGCCGTAACCCATGCGCCCGTTATACGTCGATTGCGAATGATAATTGCGCACAAACTTCAAAGCGCCGATCATGAAATCGGTCTCCGTCTCTTCCTTGTCGCCGGTGGCGATGCGGATCGGGTGCGGCGTTACATTCGCCTTGCTTTGGGCGCATGTTGCTCCGGTCGTTGGGTCGTCATGACCGCCGCCGGGAGCGGAAGCGCTGCCTCCGTCGGGACCGCCCAGAGCACCCTGATTCGCGGGTGGCACACCTATTGTGAAATGCAGTGTTGCCTGCGCAATAACCGCTCCACTTAAAGCTTGCCGACTAAATAGAGGAAAACAGAGGAAAACCGCAATAAGCCTGATAAATATCCTGCATAAAAATAGTGACCGTATGCGTGCTTCTAGGCGGCATGCCCGCAATGTTAATGAAGGCCGAAAAATTCTTTATTGTACCGATTTCATTTGTCGGAAACCTGCCGTTGGTCCACGTTACCGATCCCAATAGACCCTTGTGAATTCCGTCTACTTTATAATGAAGATTTGCCCAAGTTCCAACCCATTGCGTCCAATCCCAATAACCTGGCGACCAAGAACCCGGAAGAAAAACATTGTAAAATCCGCAAATGCCGGGGGTTGGCCCGAATTTCCCTGTAGGAGAAGTATCGGAGGTCAAGACATACGTGCCTTGAAGCAAGTAATTGGATTGCGTATAAAATGTTTGCGCCACATCATGCGAAGTAATGGTAACTTTTCCGGTTGCTGCAAATGAACCGCCGCTAAAAAGCAGCAAACCCGGCACAAGAAAATATATCCTTTTCAATAATACGCGCATTTTTCCTCCCAACACCCCCATCATTTCTAGTTCATTGTAAATCAGCTTATAAACAGCGGAAAACTTTATAGAAAATAGAAGCGCCTTGTCTCTCTCATAATTATGGGACACGAAAAATCTGTAAATAACAACACTTTCGCGCTATTTGTCCCATATTTATGGGACACGGTGTAATTGCGTTAGGGTGGTCACTCTCCGGGTTTAGCATACGAGGTCTGAGGATATCAGCCTCAATAAACCGTAGAGGAGAGTGACCAATGAAGAAGATTATCAAAAAGCAGGTACAGGTCTTGATGTTTCGTTGAAATCGGTCTCGATTTGCGTCATCGACGACACCGGGCATATTCTATGGCGCGACGAAACGGCAAACGATTCCTCGGAGGTCGCGCAGGCGCGCAAGATGGCGGTTATCTTGCACCGCATGCTGGTCGACAACACAGCTTTCCGCCTCGCATAGCGAGGTGTAACGAAAGGAGGTTATGGGAATACCATGTCTTGACCGGGACGAAGACGGAAAACGATTTCGAAAGT
>JAJRWP010000011.1 GCA_021545645.1 Zetaproteobacteria bacterium
CCGCATGTGCTCGCTCAACACCAGCAAACGGCTGGCCGAGCGATAAATCCCGCCTTCCAGACGGCGCATCGCCGCAGTCACCAAACGATGCCGAATATTCCAATCCAAACCGTGACGTGTCGCATATTCCTGATAGGCAAACGAATGGCAGACATGCAGGCGCGGCAATGCACACCCGGCACGCAACAATGCCCAGATCACAAACGGTTGCTCGGAAACCACCACATCGAATTCGTGCGCATGCTGTCGCCACCAGTCGCGCGCCTCACCGGCCAATTGCATCAATCCACGCGGACCCTTATCGCCGGAAAAAGGTAAGCGGTATTCGCGCACCCCCTCGCCCAGCATGATTTCAAGCGGTGCATTCGGCTGTGGCTGACGTGTTAGCAAGGTCAGCGCATGCCCGCTTTCGCTCAACGCCCGCACATGATGCACCAGCATGCGTTCCGCGCCGCCCAACACCTTTTCCGCCGACACATCGGCCACCAACAACACCCTCATCGGAACGACCAACCGCGTTTACGCATCCAAGCATCAAGCAACAACACACCCCACAACACATCCGAACGATCCCGCCCGGCCATATGTTGTGCATGCACAGTGCGTAAATAATCCGCCTTCATCAAACCGCCCAGCGGATCGGATTTGGTTAATTTCAGCACGTCATGTTGCAATGGTCCGCGCAGCCAGTGTTTGACCGGGGCCATGAATCCCTGTTTGGGCCGATCCACCACTTCGACCGGCAGACGTTGGCGGGCGATATTTTTGAGCATCAATTTCAAGCCTTCCCGCCACGGCGGACCCGATACCTTAATATCGGTCGGCAATTGCACCGCTGCATCCAGCAAACGGGTATCCAGAAAAGGCGCGCGCAATTCCAGCGCGTGTGTCATGCTCATACGATCACCAACAGCAAGCAAATCATCCGGTAAATAACTCAACACATCGTAAGCCATCGCACCTTGCACCGGACCGTAGGTGCTGATTAAACCCTGCAAACCGCCGAAAGCAGATGCGGCATCCGACCAGTCATGCTCCTGTAGATCATCTTCGGCAACATGAAACATCGTTTGCCACGGTTCCGCAGCCGAAGCAATCCATTGCTGGTAAGCAGTATGCGCAGGCAAGTCCAAACCTTCTAACAAGCGCCGCAAACGCCCGCGCAAATTACGACTGCTATTCCCCTCGCCAAGGCGATACACAAGATTCAGCAGTAGCCCACGCCCCGGCGCACGCCGCAAGCGCGCATGCCATGCCATACCCAAATAACGCGGATAACCGCCAAACAATTCATCACCACCGACCCCGGACAAAGCAACATCGACATACGCCTTGGCCTCGCGGGCAATCAGAAATGTCGGCAAAGCAGCAGTATTGGCTACCGGCTGATCGAAGGCATCGGCCAACAGATGCAGGGTTTCATGCGCCTCGGCATGCACATCCAACACCAAATGTTCGCTGCCGATGTGCTTGGCCACCGTCGCTGCATGCACACTTTCGTCGTAATCAGGCGCACCGTCGGCGAATCGTACCGAAAACGTATGCAGTTTTTCCGGCAACTGGCGAGCCAGCGATTCGGCAATCAGCGACGAATCGATACCGCCGGAGAGAAACACCCCCATCGGTTTGTCGGAAACCGTGCGCGCCAGAAAGGCATCATCAAGCAATGCGCCAATTTGATGCTGTTGCTGCTGCACACCGAGATCGGGCGCAGCTTCGGCTTGCGGCATAAAGAAAAACCGCGTGAGTTGTAAATCACCCCCCCTCTGCAAACGTACATAACAACCGGCCGGCAATTGCCGCACCTCTTGATACATGGTGCGCGGCGCTTCGGCACGCATCCGGCATAATATATCGCGCACCGCCCGCACATCCGGTGTTAACGACCAATCGCCCGCCTCGAATGCGGACAGCGTTGAGGCAAATCCGGCGCGTCCGTCCTGTTGGCAAATAAACAGCGGTTTTTCGCCAAAAGCATCGCGTGCCGCCAATAACACCTTGGCGCGTGCGTCCCACAACACAATAGAGAACATGCCATTGAGCAAGGAAAACATACCAACGCCGAAACGGCGGTAAAGATGCGGCAACACCTCTGTATCGGTATCGGAAACGAAACGCACACCATCCTGCTCAAGTTGCGCACGCAATTCGCGGTAGTTGTAGATACAACCGTTAAACACAACGGTCACGTCATCCACCGTCATCGGCTGACGCCCGCGTTCATCCGGGCCGATAATAGACAGGCGGTGATGAATCGCGGCAAACGATCCGTCGTCAAACGACCCCTGATCGTCCGGCCCGCGCCGCGCCACAGCCGTTGCCATGCGCTGCAATTCGTCGACACACGCTTTTCCACCGAGCAAGGCTACAAACCCGCACATATCAGTCAGTATCTTTCAAATGACGAGACACTACAAACATGGCATCTCATAACCAAACTTTCGGATATAGGAACTTTCCCGCTCACCCACCATCGCCGTTGTTTCCGCATCGTAGTAGTGACTCAAAGACCGCTTGCGGCGGGAAATGTTGACAGGCTTGGAAGAACGAATCGCAGCCTTGTCTTTCTCGCAGATTGCCACATCTAACTGCTCCATCACATGGATAAAATCACTTTCTAGGTTCTCCATATGAATCACATAATCATGTCTGATTCGGGAACGGAAGCAATGTGCCAGCGCCTCGGCATCCGCCAGCGAAGTCTGATCATAAAGAACGCGCACATCATCCAAAAACAAACGCAGATATAAATAACTGAGATACCCTGAGTGCTGGCTGACAGGGGACTGTGCATAACTGCCCGATATGTCTCTTTTGTGCCGGGGAGCATACATCATCCGAAGCCAATTCCGAAAATTCGCCACATTTTCCACATCGCTGTATACCTCCCGCCATAGCGATGTTTTTCTTGTCAGCTGATTAAGCATAGAGGCAACAGCATACATAGGGTGTTCGCGAAAACCATGATTCCGCAATCCCATGCTGGTTTGTCGTCGATATAGATCCCCCCTCAGCTCACAACTGAAACTCCACAGTGAAACATACCAGTCCCACGGGTTTCGGGCTGCTCCGAGAATCTTATAACCGGAACTATTCAGCGTATCCGGTATTCGGTCATGCTTACCAACCCTCTGCCCGGGAACGAATGACTCCAGCCACTGCAAGACCATCGTGCTCCCGGTTTTTTCTAGTTCCAGAAAAATAAAATCGCCACTAACGAACATGATCCGCCGCCTCAGCACGACTGGAAATCGGTGTCTCCTTCGGCATTAAAATTTCCACTTCTCCTGCAGCCAACCCATTACAAAACCTGCCGCATAAAAAGCTTCGCACAACACCCACACCCACTTGCCTTGAAAAAGACTGCCCAGCATACGCAGCGGAAAACGCAACACGCGTCGCCACAACGGAACCCGCTCGACAAATTCACCGTGTTCGGCAGGCGTCTCAATCACCCATTCCGGCGAATGAATATTGGCGTAAGCAGCCTGTTTGCCGTTGCGGTAGAATTGCGTCAGCAGCTTCTTCCACGTTTCCGGTGGCAGGTGGTGATAAATAATCCCGGGAAGAATCACCACGCGCGCGCCCGCTTCGCGAAATGCCTTGCGCAAATACGGGTCCAAACCACGTGGAATCAATTCATTCTCGCCACCAACCCGACGGAATAATTCGGCACGCATCATCAGGCACGGATGTTCGGCCAAATCGGAATCGACAATTTTCGTCACCGGCGTCCAACTGCGCCTCGGGATCTGCCGCATGACCCGCTGCACAAAGGGTGTGGCCCAGTCCGGCACGGTATTATTGCCGCCGGCCATACCAATATCAGGGTTCGCATCCATCGCCGCCACCAGTTTGCTTAAGGTGTCGTTTTGCGGCAGCGAGGAATCATCATCGACGGTCAGTAAATATTCACCCGTCGCCAGTTGCGCGCCGATATTGATGCCACTCCCCTGCCGCTTATCGCCCTTGATAACATACAACTCGAAATCCTGAAAATCCTGTTCGCTCAACTGGCGCATCAACTGACGGAAATAACCGCCGCGATCGGCATCAGCAGTCGGGATAATCAAGGATATGCGAGGGGGGAGATCGCCTTCCGCCGGCACATGCCAGACAACGCCGGAAGATACCTCGTCATTGCGGAATTTCACCCATGGACGCCCGATATCAAGCGTCGGTTTCCACTCTGCAGCATCAAATAACTGCTCAAACTCCCTCATCGTTCATCCCCAAAGACTAAGCACACAGCCGCCCCCTAAACTTCCATTTGAATGCCAACCAAGCAAGACCAGCCAGTATCAAAGCGTAGAAAATCATCACCAGATGCAACACAACACCGGCATTAAGCGCGGTTTTCGCATCAAGACCAACCAGCACAAAACCCAGTGTCCATCCAGCCTCCAATGGCCCGATATTCCCGAAACTCCCCAGCGGGATGAACTGTGCCACGCTGGCCACCGAAGAACCGACAATCGTTTCGGCATAACTTACATGCACGCCTAAGCTCAGCAATACTGACCAGCTTACACCAATCAGGACCAACCAATTCAGAATGGTCAAAATTAGAATCAGAAAGTGTACCTTCACACTCTTTCCTCGCCTAAATTCTTCAGAGATTGACCGTAACATATTCGCCAACCGAATTATCAAACCCACCCAGCGCCCATGCACCCGATTCGAAATCCATAGCAAAACATGCTGCATGACTCCTAATAAACGCGGCACAAACGCCCATGCAATAAACATTAGCAACAACACAGGAACAAGGAAATAAACCCAGCCTTGATTCGCACCGGGATTGTCCAGCAAGAACACCATACCGATAGCAACCAGACATCCCAATACTACAGCCTCAACAAATCGAATAAGCAATAGAGAAGCAGTGCTGCGGCTGATCCTGTCGCCAAGATGGCGCTTAGCCAACAAGGGAAAAGCAATCTCCCCGGAACGAAACGGCATGATCTGATTGGCGGCATTATGGTATGCGGCGATAATGACATAGGATAAGCTTGGGCGACATAACAGTGATTCTTGAGCCACTCGAAAACGCCAGCCGCGCAGCAACAGGCTAATGCAATACAATGCAAATATTATCCCCAAAAACCGCGCATCCAATCGCAGCAGTGCGTCTACAAACTGCTGCACTCCAAGCCAAGACAGGACAGCAACAATAAGGACAACACTTACAAAAACCCTTAGAATAATACCCCAATAGGAAACCCGTGTTGACTTCACCATTGACGGATTGAATAGTCGTTATCTATTGTTCTTTTCAGCACTCAAGCTTTCCTTCCCACGGCGATCAAACTCAAACCGAACATCGGAGGAACAGCCTTCTCCATTCGTTCAAGCCATGGCATCAATCGATTGTAGAAACCAAGGCGAGAACTATTTACTGAGCGCGAGAAATTTCCCTGACGTTTTAATATTCGCCCTTTAATAAAATAGGGAACTACCGCCGCCATATTCATATAACGAATGCGTTCAACCGTGAAACCGACACGTTCCAGTTTGGCCGCCAACACCGTTCGGGTGTAACGTCTGAAATGCAACGATGCATGATCCATGGAACCAAAGAGAAAAGGGTGTGCGGGAACTTTCACCAACACATGCCCACCAGAACGCAAATTGCGATAAAATGTCCGCAAAGCGGTTTCATCATCTTCCAAGTGTTCTAGAACATCGAGATTGACAATCGTATCAAGACGCTTGGCCGAAAAATCGGCGCTCGCCTCGTCCAGAAGGTCGCAAAAACTCACCTCCACATGTTGACTGTGATCAAATAAATGATGCAACTGTTTCAGATTCTCTTGCCCATACTCTGTAAGCAGCAAATATTCGGCCTTATCGACAAGATTTCCGGCAACATGGCCAACCCCGGCACCAGCATCCCATATACGGCTTCCCACATAAGGGGAGAAATTATTCAGTATCCACTGATAATAATATCCAAGCTTGCCCATCCTCTCCTGTGCCTCCAAATGCACAGCTTCAAAACTCTCAGGCAACGTCATAGACAACCCCGGCAGCTAAACAGACAACACTCACGACATCTCACCCCGGCGTACAATCAAATCGGCAACCACACCAATCAAAATAACCTGCAGTGCCGACATCATAATGAACGTTGTGGTATCGGTGATATTTTGCAGCACAAAAACATCGTAGATCAGTTTGGCTCCACCCAGCGAGGCGAGGACCAGAAATAAGGGCACAAAGGTTCGCAGCGGACTAAAATAGGTGATTGTCCTCAAGATCAGGATAAAAAAACCGATGGCATCGGCTGGCTTGATTTTGGATGAGCCCTCCCGCTTATGGTAATCAATGCTGTGATACCTGACGCGATAACCATCAGCAAACATGGCCAGCGTGATCGTAGTCGTAAACGAAAACCGACTGGGCAAGATGTGAAAATAACGTTCGGCAATCTCTTTGCGGAAAAGCCGCAACCCGGAATTCAGATCCGGAATATCGGCATTGCTCAAATAATTCGCCAGCTTGTTCAACACCCATTTGGCCGGTCGGCGAATCAGCGGAATATGCACCTTGTCTCCCGTCCGCGCACCTACCACCATATCCGCATCGCGCATTTGCTCCAACAGCGCCGGAATTTCTTCGTTCGGATAAGTCCCGTCGGCATCGGTAATGGCTATAATCGAATATTGCGCTTGCCGTATCCCTTTCTTCAATGAAGCGCCGTACCCGCAGTTCGTCTCGCTGGCAACCAGTGTAAACGGCTCTTTCGCCTGCCGCAGAAGATCAGCCGTGCCGTCCTGCGAACCATCATCGACAACAATCAACTCGCAAGGACAGTCCAGCCCGTCCATAACCTTGAGAATATTTCGGATTTCCGGTAACGCGGCATTCACCTCGTTATATACCGGAACCACGATGCTCAATCCATTTATCTCAGCCGCACTATTATGCATATTTTTCTCCATTATCGCTTTCCCCATCTCTCCCGCAGCATCCATACCCCATACACAAAAAGAAAACACAATTCAGGCACAAATGGATAACCATAGCGGCGAATAGAATGCATAAGACCATAGACAACCGTCATATACACAGCAAGGAGAATAAAGGGAAAAAATTCCTTTCTCCGCGCAAAACCCGCACATGCCATGACCATCGCCAAACCGACAAACACATATTGTCCGAGCATCCCCCCCCATCCGAGCCAAGGTGATATACCAGTTAAGGTACTGCTACCTACCGGCGGCGACACCCATAAAATAAGCACCCGGCTGGTCATCAATTTAAGCATCGTCAACGGTTGTTCCAACCAAATATCGCGCACCCTCGCCACCAGCTCATCGCGCGGTAAAGCATCAAACAACTGATGGCATGCCGCACGCTGCTGCTCCAGCCTCACCATATCGGTCACATACCACCAGTCTTCGCCAGTAAGGGCGGGACAATTGGAAAAAATAATCGTTTCCTTAATAAAGCCTTTCTGCTCAGGCGGAGCAACAACGAAATTACGTAGCTGCCAGCTGCCAACGACAAGCAACGATACCACCGAAACAAGCAACCAGATCCGCCAATACGCACGTGCTGTCGGCCAGAGCAAGGCAAACAAAAGGGTCGCCACCCCCAGCAATGCATATTCGGGCTTGGTCAAACCCATCAATCCGGCACACAAACCTGCCAGCAAGGAAAAACGAAGCCGATGCCCTTGCCCGGAAAGAATCGCATAAAGACAAAAAACAAATCCCATTCCAAGCCAAACAATCAGGTTTTCAGCGTACATGTATCCGACCAGATAGAAAGAAGTGTGAACAGCAAACAATCCAGCGGCACACACACCAACCAGCGACGAACCGCTTACGCGGCGGGCAAACCAGAACAGCGGAAAAACAAGCAACGCATTGAGCAGTGCCTGCACATAAAACGCATAGTGATAATCCGGACCAAATAGCGTATAAATAACGGTCAGAAACACCGGGTAAACCGGCGAGCGCATCGACGTCGGCACATCTGGAACCATCGCATAGCCATGTCCAGACACAAGATTAAGCGCGATGCTGTGATATTGCAGCGCATCTTTTACAGGCACATCTCCCCACACCCACACCGCCACAACGCGGACAAGCAACGCCAACAGAAAAACGCAGGCAAGCACCCAATAGTGCCTCTTTATCATCACATCACTCTCGCTCATAATAGGCTCACATCGATTGCAACCATTGCTCTGGATAGGGCGATATATTGCTTTCGGCTAAAACCCTCATATCCTCTACATATTGTGCCTGAAGATGTTCTTTAATCCTCTTTGGCATCGGCTTACCCACACCTTTGCCAACCACTTTTCCCGCCACCTTCCGGCTTAACTTCGGATCAATGCCAAGAAAATCTGTAATCTCGCCGAAAAACCGCTCTGGCTCTAGCTTGAGTTGGTCAAAAAAACACACGAACATATCAGGGAAATATTTTTTCCAGCGCTTAATTACCACATCGTAAGGCACCCACAGGTCATACAATTCGTCCAGTGTAGCCACCCATTCCGCCTCCGTTACACTCTCAAAATCACGCCTACCACCTTGGCAACAAATCATTGTTGCATTAGACCATGCACGATCCATTGGGTTACGAACACACAAAAGAATCTTAGTGTCAGGATTGTGCTGGTGAAGCTCGCGAATACGGGCCTCGGGAATATGGTAGTAGTTCGGCGTAATATCGCCACACAACAGCGCTTCACCGTTGCGGAAAAGGGACGCATACCAAGCGAAAGAATGTTTGCCAAACAGATACCTTATCACCCATGCATAGGTCTCAAATGGACCATAACCCTCTGTTTTTTTAAGTAAAATCATTTTAACCGTATTGCGGACCAATATGCGTCGCAACCCCCGGTAATGCCAATGCGGATTAAAAAAAAGGTTCTTCAGCGAATGTTCCGGAACAAGATTTCCTTCAGTAAGAAACCGCAACTCTTTATAGGGCGGCAGCCACACCTGCGGATGCCCTTCGAGCATGGAAAAGAGCCATGTCGTTGCAGTTTTTTCCGGCCCTATACATATAAAATCAGGTTTCCTAGTCATAAGTCCTCTTTTTCCACTCGCCAAAAAAAGCCAGCGTTCGTCGCCAAAGTATAATGTAACCATTTTCACACCTAAAAACACAAGCATCTTTGCGAGCAACATACACCGCACATTAGGACAGCTAATTTACAAGCTCAAACCATCACAGCAAATACAGGAAGCTGTTATTATAGCAGTCAATGGTGGCCTCTAACGAGACTGGCCGCAACACTCATCTTGCTGAAACAGCATCATCGTAATGATACGCAGCCCACGCTCTATTGGCCTCGGCAGGATAGCAGCATGTTTCAATTGACAGACAATTCCAGAAGCAAGCTCGCCAGCATCCTCGGACATAACCAGAGAAAACGCACCATGCTCCGGCAGCACCTCGGGCACCCCACCACCTCAGCCGTCATGATACAAGCTCCCGATACATGGCCTCAAAGTTTTTCACATGCCTCGTCCATGCAAAGTCCATGGACCATGCATGATTCCCGGCCGAAGGGTATTTCCGTTCCTGCATTCCCTGCACAATTGCCGCCGCCATCGCAGCGGCATCCTCCGGAGGAAACAACCACACATCCCCATCCGGTGCCACCACCTCCGGAACCCCGCCGACCTTGGAAGCCATAACAGGCAGCTTATGATACATCGCCTCAAGTAACACCAGACCAAAGGGTTCGTATCGACTGGGAAGGACAAAGGCATCGGCTGCATGCATGTAATCCGCCACTTCTTCCGGTGCCCGGAAACCAAGGAACGTCACTGCATGATCAATGCCTAAATGCAATGCCTGCAACTGCAACTGCTCCCGCCACGAACCATCCCCCACCAGCCACAAACGAGCCTGTGGTATCTTCCGCAGCACCAGAGCCCATGCCTCAAGCAAAAGATCCTGTCCCTTATCCTTGTCAAACTCATCCATCCGCCCCACATGCAGCGCCACTGGCGTATGTGGCAAACAGCCTTCCCTACTACGAACCACCTCACGCGGATCCCTTTCCTGGCGAGGGACAAAACCATGGTTCAACACCGCGTCAGGCGGCATCCCCGTGCCTACAGCAAGTCGATTTGCCAGCTCTTCGGTAACCGTCACTACCTTATCCGCAAGCCGACAAGCTACGGCGATTTCCGTTTTCCTCTGCACCCACGATGCAGAACAAACATCCATACCTTGGGCATAACAAATGCTTGGCACATCCAGCAATTTCCCCGCCATGGCCGACAGCAGACCACAGGAAACAGCCTGACCCTGCAAGACATCCGGTTTCCAATCCCTTGCCAGGCCCAGCAACAGAAAAAAACGCCAGCCTATTCCCATACCCCGAATAGGACGGTCTTTGAGCCAGCTGACATTAACCCCGGGAGCCTCCTCTCCATCGACGGCATTGTCATAGGTGGTGGTAACCACCACATGCACTTGATGCCCTCGCTCGGCAAGCGCATATGCCAGACTCCGTGTGGCCATCGCAGTGCCAGCGAATTTCTGCGGTGGAAATTCATTTACCACAAGCATAATACGCAATGCTGTCATTTCGCTCCTTCGCCCGCAGACCTAGGCCCGAAGAGCGCAATAAAGTTTGCATACACACGCTCAACACTGATCAATTCAGGGCAAGACGCGGTCAGCGCAACAACATCATCACGCCGGTAATCAAGATATTCCGGTTCGGCATCAGGTCGGCCACAAATCGCCACGCAGGGTGTAGCAACGGATACGGCAACATGAAACGGCCCCGAGTCATGACCGACGAACCCATCGGCCAACGCAATCAGTGCCACCATCTCCGGCATTTGTGTGCAGCCAATCAGATTGATACAATCAACAACAGTTGCGCATAATTTTTCGCCCACCTCCTGATCGGCATGCACACCAATCAGCACCACAATCACCCCTGCGTCAATCAGGCGCTGCGCCAATTCGGCAAAGTGCTCGACAGGCCACATTTTCCCCTCCAGCTTTAGTCGGTTACCGCCAATATGCATGCACACATACCGCTTGTCGGAAATCCCGTGATCGGACAACAGGCATTGCGCCGCTTCCCGGTCCGTATCGGACAGCGGGAAGACCGTACACCGATCCGATTCGATCCCCGCATTGCCCAAAAGCTGCCGATAAAGTGATGTGTAATGCGTATCATCCCGTGCGGCAACATTGAGCGAAACATCGAACACCGAGCCGCTCTGGATAAACCGAGGATCGAAGCCAAGCGCAACACCAGCCCCGACCCGGCGCACCAACCACCATTCAACCGCCCACCAATCCAGCATCGCCGGCACATGCAAATTAATCAGCAGATCCAGTGCAACTGCACGCATACCGTCACGAATAGCGCACAGTCTGCGGCGCATATCGGCATGCAACAGCGTGCGGGCATCGAAGTCGTACACCGGAAACGCATCAATACTTTTAACATTCGCAAAGCGCCACAAGAACTCGGCAAACTGCGGATGCGAGCAATAAATATAAATCTCCGCATCCGGCCACTTTTCTCCCAGCGCACGAATCACCGGGGTCGCCAACAACATGTCACCAAGCCCGCCGAATTGCCACAAGGCAATACGCCGCACAGTGGCATGCTTCAGTAAATTTGAACCTTTCACCCCTTTTCGGGCCTGATATTTCATCCAAGCCCGGAGCGCAAATTGTTTCACTTTAGCAAGCAAAGACAGACCCCATCATATCCAAGATAAACCTCAAAATAATAGCTACGCTTTCAGCTTGCGCGCCAGCAACTGAATATGCTCGGTCTGATCCGCCATGGTTTGTTGTCGGGAGGCCCGCACACGCCCCACAAGCGCATCGAAAAAAGGAACTTTGCGGGCCACTGCGTAGAATTTTTTGGCCCTGTCTGCACCACCGCAAACCTTGTGCATCAAACCTGTTCCGGGTACAGGCCTTGAAACATTGAGCACCTCGCAATGCAATTCTCCAAGCAAGCGTTCTAGTGTCGCCTGAGAAAAATAAAGCACATGCTCGGGCAACTTGATATGCAACCAGTCCGCCCCATCGCGCAGCGCCGAACCGGAACATATATCAGGCGCTTCCAAATACAGAAGACCACCCGGTTTTAGAAGCTTAAGAATATCCCGCATGGTTGGCACTGGCTCATACAGATGCTCAATCACATGCTGCATGCTGATCACATCGAAAGTTTTCCCCTTAAAATCGACATCCTCGATTAAACCGGTATGCACATTATCAAGGCCGAAACGCTCGCGCGCGAATTTCGGCGCAAAAGGTGAACTGTCTAGCCCCATGCATTGCCAACCACGTTTTTTGGCTTGCGACAACAAAAAACCGGGCCCGCAGCCAATGTCCAACCAACTGCCCGGTTCGGGAATAAATTTCATCACCCGGTCAACCACCGCCTGACAGCTCTCTAAACGCACCGCAATCTTTTCCGCTTCCAACACATCTTCATTGTCGGCATCCTCTTTTTTTGTGCTGGAACCATCGTAGTAGGATTCATCGTAGAATTGCTGATGCTCAACCCTTGGCTGAGGATTCAGATAGACCAGCGAGCATTGCGCACAACGCACAAGCGGTGTCTCCAGCTCATACAACACGCTGCTTTTTTCTTCTCCGCACAACGGGCATCCGCCCAGTTCTACATATTTAATCATAAATACCCCATTAGCATTGTCAGTTCACCGCCAATCGCTTTGCCTTAAAGTTTTTCACCTTTCTTGATACGCGAATACATTTGCATGACGCCGTTTTTAACCTCTTGCCCAAGCTTATCCGAATGTCCGATAAGGATATAGAAAAGGCAACGATAAGCAAAACCTTGTACCGGTTTGGTCAAAATAGAGCGCAGGCATGCTTTCAAGGCCAGCGACTTCTTATTTTCCTCGGCATAAATACATATCAGATAATTATACAAATTTGAAATGCGATCCCGGTAAGATTCCTCAAGAGACTGCCTCGCCATCATATCCGATCGATAGCTTTCAAGGATGCCGATTTCAGCCTCGTATCGCAGTGCCGGATTCGGCGAAAGGTGACTGTGATGCAACCTTTGCACACCCGAATAGACATCAGGACAATAAGCCACACGCTTGCCACGTGACATCCTGAGAAGAAAATCGTAATCCTCGGCTGCTTTGTATTTTGTGCGGAAGCCACCACAAGCCTTCACGTCGGCAAGACGAAAAATAGGCGTCATAATGTGCATGCCCGCATAACCATTGAGAAGACAGGGGAAAATATCACCTTGCATAATCCCATCCTTATGCGGGAAATAATCCAACGATGTGCCAACAATGTCACCATCGCTATTGGCAATTTTCCACAGACTGTAAACCCAATCGCAATCGGGGTGTTCCTGCCAATAAGCGCACCGGGCATGCAGGCTGTTTTCCAGCATCCAATCGTCAGCATCGAGAAATGCAATCAGATCATATTGCGCTTTTTCAATGCCCAGATTCCGTGCCGCCGAAACACCACCGTTTGCCTGCCGGAATAATCTTATCTTGCCCTCGTAAGCGCGCAAAATATCCAGCGTATTGTCGGTGGAGCCGTCATCGACAACCACAACGTCGACATCGACGCCCTGTTGCCCCAAAACACTGTCGAGGGCATTGGCAATGAACGCGTCATAATTGTAACTGGGTATGACAACGCTTACCTGAAATGTCATTTGCCGATTTTCCTCCTCAACAATCAACCTGTATCGCTTCTATACAAAGCCTTGGGCAACAATGCCCGAATAAACAAGCGAATGAAATGACCGTCTAAAATCACCAAAACATCCTCACCCACCGCCTGCAACAAACTTTTAACCCCCCGCCAGCGATGCCAATAACGCTGACTGCCCGGATGCTCGCAGAAATACAGCGAAGCCGCCCGCAGCCGGTAAAAAGCCGCCACCCGGCGCGCCGGTATCCCGTGCAGGTATTGACTGTAGCGACGCACAACATCCGGCGCTTCCATCCAGCATTCCATCAGCCCAACCCCGGTCTTCGATGCGTCATGCACTCGAAATTTAGTCACAAAAACATCCAGAGGCACGATGCTCGGCTGATGAATTAACAACCGACACACCCAATCCCAATCGAAGATATAATGCAGCGATTCATCCAATCCCCCGACCTGCTGATAAAATGAACGGGGAACGGCCATACCCGGCTGATGCCATGTAAATTCCGGCTCCGGTATGCCGATAAAGTTTTCTAATTTAATGCCCGTTTGGATCACATCATCTTGGCTTCCATCTGGAGAAAAATTAATCACATTGGCAAAAATAAGTTGCTCATTCGCTGCGTCGTATGCCTCAGCAAAACTACGCAGCGCCCCCTGAAGCAACACATCATCGCTGTTAATCCAGATGATTAAATCACCTGTGGCGCGGGAAAACCCCTTGTTGATAGCATGCGCTTGACCACGATCTTTCTCGCTAATCCAATATGTAATCCATGGTGCGTATGTTTTAATCACCTCAAGGCTGTTATCCGTGCTGCCACCATCGATGATGATATATTCGAGATTCGGATAGCCTTGCAACAATATGGAGCGGATGGTTTCTTCAAAGAAATGACCGTAATTGTAATTCGGCGTAACAACGCTGATTTTAGGCCATGCGCGCCCGTCTGCCATGCGTTCGGGTAGCGGTTCAGGCAAGGTATCCCACGGCCAGCCGAGCTGTCCGTCTGGCGCATCGGGAAATGCCCCGGTTTTCTCTGTCATTAGCGGTTCCTTCACGCCCAAAACCCTCCCGCAATCGCATTCTTCTGCACAAATATACGCTGATACCCTCCATTAAAAAGCATCCTATAGTCAACCGGTGCTTTCTCACTCGTGAATTTGCGCATCACAAGCGACCGCAAGCCTGCTAGACTGCGCAACCTGAAAATCTCAGAGAGGTTGGCAATGAAGGTTTTGCTCATCGGCGGCGGTGGCCGCGAACATGCATTATGCTGGAAGCTGAAGCGTTCGCCTTCTGTTTCGGAAGTCGTCTGCGCACCCGGAAATCCGGGTATTGCGCAAGATGCACGCTGCGTATCCGTCGGCGCTGAAGATATACAAGGCTTGCTGCAACTGGCCCGCGACGAGCAACCGCAACTGATTGTCGTCGGCCCGGAAGTACCGTTGGTGATGGGGCTGGCCGATCAATTGCGCGACGAAGGTTTTGCGGTTTACGGGCCGAATCAGGCCGCCGCCGAACTGGAAGGCAGCAAATCCTTCGCCAAGCAACTGATGGCGGAAGCCGGTGTGCCGACCGCAAAATTCGAAACGCACACCGATCCGGATTTAGCAGAAACATGCATCCGCAATTGGGGCGCACCGATTGTCGTCAAGGCATCGGGCTTGGCGGCAGGCAAAGGAGTGATCGTTGCCGACGATGTGGACACGGCGATTGCTGCCGCGCGCGACATGCTGGCCGGAAATTCGTTCGGCGATGCCGGATCGCAGGTGGTCATCGAAGAATGTCTGATTGGCGAAGAAGCATCCTGCCTGTTTATCGTGTCCGGCGATGTCATTTTGCCGCTTGATTCCAGCCAAGATCACAAAGCATTGCTGGACGGCGACAAAGGCCCGAACACCGGCGGTATGGGGGCCTATTCGCCAGCCCCGTGCATCACCCCGGACATATCTGAAATCGTACTGGAAACGATTGCCCGCCCAATCATTGCCGCGCTAAAAAGACGCGGTGCGGAATTCATCGGCACGTTATACGCCGGTATTATGCTGACCGAAAACGGTCCGAAAACACTGGAATTTAACGTCCGTTTCGGCGATCCGGAGTGCCAACCGCTGATGCAACGTCTGCAATCCGATCTCGGCGAAGTACTGCTGGCCGCCGCCGAAAAACGTCTCGACGGCATACAACTCGCATGGGATGCGCGCACATCGCTGTGCGTCGTCGTCACTTCCGACGGTTATCCGGGTGCATTCGAAAAAGGCCAGACTATTGGCGGAATCGCCGATGTCGAAGCCGCTGGAGCCACCGTTTTTCATGCCGGAACCGCGCAACAAAACGGTGTGATTGTGAACAGCGGCGGGCGGGTTCTCGGGGTCACCGCACTGGGAGAAGATGTCCGCAGCGCGCAAAAAACCGCCTATGCGGCTTTAAAAAAACTGGATTGGCCGGGCTGCTTTTACCGCAAAGATATAGGCTACCGGGCCATCGCCCGCGAGGAGAATTAATATGAATACAATCAAGGTGCTGATTTTGATGGGCAGCAAATCGGATCGCGAGGTCATGCAGAAAACCGAGGCCGCATTGGATGATTTCGGCGTGCCTTACAAAACCATGATCCGCTCCGCGCACCGCACCCCGGAAGCAACGATGCAAGCCGTGAGAGATGCCGAAGCCGCCGGTTGTCAGGTATTTATTTGTGCTGCAGGTATGGCGGCGCACCTGGCCGGCGTGGTCTGCTCGAAAACGGTCAAACCGGTGATCGGCGTGCCGATTGCTGCGGGTCCGATGCAAGGCGAAGATGCGCTCCACTCGACAGTCATGATGCCGCCCGGCCTGCCGGTGGCGACGGTTGGCATTAACGGCGCAAAAAACGCCGCATTGCTAGCCATCCAGATTCTCGCCCTAAACGATAACGGACTTAGCGACAAGTTGCTGGCCGACCGCAAAGCACAGGCCGAGGCCATTCTCGCTGAAGATTAGACGCAAACTCCGCCTGCTTAAGGTAGCGAATAGCTTGCGGCACGGCGGCCTGATCGCCCATTCGACCAGCACCCTTGCCGGTGTCGCCGCATCACCGTTTTCCCCACAAGCAATGCAATGCATGGCGCGTTTCAAACAACGCACCGGGCCTTTTTTGTTGCTTGCTGATTCGCTACGCAGCGTTTGGCGGCTGGCAATTTATATTCCCGCGCCGCTCCGCAGGGAAATGCAGCATGCGTGGCCGGGGACAACCACCTTTGTCTTGCCTGCCCGCCGCACAAAAGAAACAGCTTTGCCTGCCAGTTTGCATGCAAAGCGCTGCATTGCAATTCGTGTGGATGCCGATGCCGAATGTCGCTTTTTAGCCGCGCAAATTGGCGGATTGATAGCGTCAAGCAGCCTGAATCGCAGAGGCCAAACCGTGCAAATAGCGAATCGGCGACTACGCATGCGCATGCACCGCCATTTCAATGCAGTCATTGCCGGAAAAAACGGCACAGGCCACGCCTCGCAAATTTTGCAATGGCACGGCAATCGCCTGCATGTCTTGCGCCCAAGCCATATGGATAACAAATAAA
>JAJRWP010000156.1 GCA_021545645.1 Zetaproteobacteria bacterium
GCGATGCGCAGTGGCGGCGATATTGGTGTGTTTCTGAGTCAGGTGTTTCAGCCGGGCCTTAGCCAGTTGTTGCATGCCAGAGAAGGTGTTTTTGTCGATGCTTGCAGTGCCTCCGGTTTGCTGTTGCGCGGTGAGATTCCGGCCTTGTTAACGGCGGGTATTGCGTTGCGCGAGGCGCTGGTGAAATGGTTGCAGGATTTGGATGTGGCGGGCGAAATGCTTGCTGGCGGCGAAGCCGTGGTGGCCATGTGTCTGGCGGTGCGCGGCGACTGGTCGATGGCGAAAAAACAAGATGCGCGGCTTGCCGGAACACTGGCTTTCAGCCCCGGTTTGGCGCAAGCCGAATCGGCGGTAAGCCGAAACGACGGTTTACAACGTTTGTTTTCCAGTATTGATGCGCAGGATGGCCGACAAGTGCTGGGAGATGTGCGCATCGAAGCGCTTGGCACAGACGATGGCAAAAGCGTGCCTGTTTTGTATAACCGTGGTTTTATGATTACCGGTTCTGCGGTGCAGGGTTTGGTACCTTTGGCTAAGCGTTTACGGATGCGCAAATTCCGTGCATCTGCCGAACAAATGGCGAAGCAACTTCCTGCCTATCGCTGGCCGGGCGGCAAGCTGGAAGGGATTAGCTTATATGCCGGATCGGCGGCTGCAAGCGATGCGGAATTGGTGTTGTTGCTGCATGTCGGTAAGGTGCTTTTGGGCGCAGCTATCGAGGATGTTTTTGAACTGATGGACGCGCAAAATCCTGCTTATGCTTTGCTCGTCGAGGCATTGCCCGGTTGGCAGGGCTGAGGAAGGCAGTTTCAATGTTGTCTTTTCCGGCGGCGTCGCAGTGGTTGAGTGGTCAATCATTGCCACACCGTGTGGCCGTCGGTTTTTCCGGTGGTGCCGATTCGACGGCGCTGTTGTTGGCGCTGGCGCAGCAGGGGCATCAGGTTGTTGCATGGCATGTGGATCATGGCTGGAGCGAAATATCCGGCGAGTTGGCCGCCTGCTTGAAAAACAAAGCGGCAGCATGGGGCATTGAATTTCACAGTGCGTGTTTACCGCCGCCGAGCGGTAAAAACCGCGAAGCCGAGGCGCGTAAAGGCCGCTTTGCACAATTCATCGATTGGGCCGAACGTCAGCAGTTGCATACTTTATGCTTGGGTCATCACGGCGACGATCAGGCGGAAACCGTGTGCATGCGTATGCTGCAAGGGTCGGGTCCGGCCGGTTGCAGCGGTATGCGCAGGCAACGCGATTGGCAGGGGCTGCATATCGTTCGGCCGTTGTTGCATTTATCGCATTGCGAAATCGTTGCCGCACTTCGCGGCGCCGATGTCGATTGGTTTGAGGATGACAGCAATCGGGATACGACACTGTTGCGCAACCGCATCCGCCATCGCTTATTTCCGGCGTTGCGCGCCAGTGGAACCGAGCCGCTTGAATTGTTTCAACGCTGGCAAAAACAGGCGCAATTGCTTCAGCTGCGGTTAAATGATATGGCCGATGTTGTGCCTGTGGCGATGCAGGATGATGCTGCGATTGTTGCTTGGGGTGCATGGTGCGATAGTTCCGTGGCGGTGCGCGCTGTTGTGTTGCAACGCATGCATGCGCGGGTTTTTGGCGCTGGGGCGGTACTCGGGCGCAGGCATATCCATTTGGCGGAAGTATGGCGTTTGCAAGGCGGGCGTGCGGGCATTGATTTGACACGTTGCCGTTTGTTTCGGCGCAGGCAAACCTTGCATCTTGCGCCTGTGGCAGTAAATTTGCTGCGTTGAGCAGCGGATTCCCGTTTTTTTATTGGGTTTCTTCATTGGAATTTCATACAAAAGGCTCAAGCTATGTCGTTTACGGCAAGACTTTAGAAATGGCTCTGCCGGAATCCTCTAAAAGGAATAGGGTGAATTGCATTGATTGGTAAAAATCTTCTTCTCTGGCTGGTTATCGGTATCACGATGGTCAGCCTATTCAATATGTTTAATCCGCCCATGCTGCCGGGCGAATCCATGTCGTATTCCGCTTTTATTGAAAAAGTGGATGGTGGCATGGTCGAAACAGCCAAAATTAAGGATCACGAGGTGAGCGGACAATATCGCAACCTGCAGGGTGATCTGCGCACTTATCAGGTGACGACACCGGACGATTCGGGACTGATTAAGCGTTTAATCGATCAGCATGTCGAAGTCGATGTGAGCAAACCGGAAGAGGTTCCTTTCCTGCTTTCGGTGCTGATTTCATGGTTCCCGATGCTGCTGCTAATTGCGGTCTGGGTGTTTTTCATGCGTCAGATGCAGGGAGGCGGTAAAGGTGGTGCGATGTCGTTCGGCAAAAGCCGCGCCAAATTGCTAACCCAGAATACCAGCAAGGTGACGTTTACCGATGTGGCCGGTTGCGACGAGGCCAAGCAGGAAGTGACCGAGGTCATCGAGTTTTTGCGCGACCCTTCGAAATTCACTCGTTTGGGCGGTAAAATTCCCAAGGGCGTGTTGTTGGTTGGGCCGCCGGGAACCGGTAAAACCCTGTTGGCGCGTGCCATTGCCGGTGAGGCCGAGGTACCGTTTTTCTCAATCTCCGGTTCTGAATTTGTGGAAATGTTTGTTGGTGTTGGCGCTTCGCGTGTGCGCGATATGTTCGAGCAGGCTAAGAAAAGTGCGCCGTGCATTATTTTTGTCGACGAAATTGATGCCATGGGTCGCCATCGCGGGGCCGGTATCGGCGGCGGTAACGATGAACGCGAGCAAACCTTGAATCAGATGCTGGTCGAAATGGATGGTTTCGAGACCAACGAGGGTGTGATTCTGGTGGCTGCCACCAACCGCCCGGATGTGCTTGATCCGGCATTGTTGCGCCCCGGTCGTTTTGACCGGCAGGTGGTGGTTCCGCGTCCGGATATCAAGGGCCGCGAAGAGATTTTGCGCGTGCATATGAAAAAAGTACCGCTATCCAGCGATATAGATGTGAAGGTGCTGGCGCGCGGCACACCGGGTTTTTCCGGTGCTGATTTGGCTAATCTGGTGAATGAAGCGGCGCTGAATGCGGCGCGTTTCAGTGCCGATAAGGTAACCAAAGCCGATTTTGAAACGGCCAAAGATAAGGTGATGATGGGTACTGAGCGGCGTTCGATGCTGCTTTCCGACGAGCAGAAGAAAACCACCGCCTATCACGAAGGCGGGCATACGCTGGTCGCCAAATACCTGAAGCATGCCGATCCGGTGCATAAAGTGAGCATTATTCCGCGCGGTATGGCGCTGGGTGTGACCATGCAGCTACCGGAAGAAGATAAATATAATCACGACCGTAATTATCTGGAGGATCAGATTGCGATTATGATGGGCGGGCGTCTCGGTGAGGAATTGGTGCTTAATCAGATGACCACCGGTGCATCCAATGATTTCGAACGGGCGACAGGTCTGGCACGTAAAATGGTCACGATTTGGGGCATGACCGACACATTGGGCGCGATGGTTTACGGCGAGAACGAGCAGGAGTTGTTCCTTGGCCGTGAAGTGACGCGTAGCCAGAGCATTTCGGAGCAGACAGCACAGAAGATTGATGTTGAGGTGCGCAAACTGATTGATTCAAATTATGCCCGCGCCAAGGCTATTCTTGTGGAACATATGGATCAGCTGCATCTGCTGGCCGATGCGTTGATTGAATATGAAACCCTCGAAGGCAGCGAAATCGACGATGTGATGGCGGGTAAAAAACTGCATCGCACCGAGCGTCGCGAACCCTTTAAAAAGCCACCGGAAGATCCGTCTGCCGAAGCACCGGATGTGGATAGCCA
>JAJRWP010000012.1 GCA_021545645.1 Zetaproteobacteria bacterium
GCTAAATCTGCGGCCACCCTGGCCGTTGAACCCGCGACGAAGTATTTCATCAGTTCTAACTGCTTATTTCTGCTTAACTTACAATACTTTACGTACACATGACCACCTTAACTCGTTAAAAGTCAGGTGTCAGCCCCGAAACTAAAATTAGGGTGGGGTGCATAATGCAGCTCGTCAGAGTTGGCGATAAGAAGCCAATTGTCATTGCCCCACATTCTGTCGAATTGAGACATGGTTAAATTGAGCATGATATGCCTATCGGCATTCACATATAAGATAGAGCTATCTTTTTCAATCCAGCAAGCGCCGGCATCAGTCGGGCTAACCATAGACAGGGATTTTTTCACAGCCCCTTTTTTCCAACTTTGCTCAGGGTCTTGGGTGTCAAACAGATAATAACCTCCAGAGCATCCAATAGAGATATACCGGCCATTGGGTGAAAATCTGAGATAATCTGGGGATGCCTTACCTAACCTATGCCCCATGATGGAATCGACAAATTGTAGTTCGCTTATGGTTTGTATCGGATGGTGTCTGGACATTACGCAGCCTCTTTTCTTGCAATGCTGGTATCTTTCTGCATGCCTATGGTCTTGGTGTATAGCCAGGCAATGACCAAATCATCAGCGGCCCCGGCAATGGATAAAATAATATCGGCATTACCGGCTAGCTTGGCTTCAATGGCTTCCAGCCAACGTGCCTTCTTAGCAGCGATATGACCGGCAATGACATATTGGCGTAAATATTCCTGAGGATTCGGCCACTCACGAAATACTTCGCTGTGGAAGTCCAGGCGGTGAGCATAGGTATAGGGGAGGGCCAGTTCGATATCTTCGATGGTGATTTCATTTCGTTGATTCCACCATGCAAGCGCTTTTGCTAAATTCAGCATAGAATTTAGACCCCGTTGTCCGGGTGTGTTTCTCAGGCTTTGGCATACTTCCGCCTTGTGCGCGCAAGCTTCGCAAGGCAATTCATACTGACGGTTGGAAATGCTTCTCGGCCGGAGACATGCGGAGAAATAGTGGTTGAGCATATGGGCAAAGTCCCATGCTATATCCTTAATTTGCACCCGATCGACTTCCTTCCATATATCACTCATTTGGGTCGTCGATAATGGTTCAATGCAAGCCTTAACAGGGGTGTTCCGGGGTCGATAGTTGTTGTCCGGGATAATGATTTCATGATCCATACGGTCGAGGACTGCACGCACAATGCCTTCCTGGCCAATATCATCAGGGTTTCTATCACACAGGTTAATGCCTTCCGGAACATGGAATGTTTGATCCCGGAATGTGACTTCCCTTTCTGAAAAAAATGAGAGTAGGGCATTCTGCCATGCAGGGTTACTGCGTGGCAGTTCGTTTACATAGCGGAATCGTTTGTGTAGTAAATCTCTTGGTGTTACCGGGGCATCCGGATTCGAGAACTGGACGGTATAAAGAGTGTCAGTATCCATCAACTCCTGATGACAACGAACCCTGCCAAGGCTTGATTCGCCAGCATCGACAAACAGTCGGCGAGCATATGCCTCAACGAGGGTTGTTTTGCCAGTCCCGTAGGTTCCGGTCAAAAGGGTCGTTCCGTTTCTTATAGCAGGGATTACAGATAAAATCGTACGAAGCGAATCATCCGTTGTGTGATATTCACTGCTAAATAATTCATTCATGAGTTTTCTATAGCGTGTGTGATTTGGTGTCATCGGATAATCTCCTCCAATATTGCTGTTTGATGTGATACGGATGGGTCTACTTTGAAAAAACTGATGGATTGTCGCGGGTCTGTGAGTGAACTGGCTATATCTTCGGGTATGTCAGTGTTGATCATCAGAACCGTCATATTGATCTGTGTTAGAATCTCATTTAGTGGTTTTTCACATGAATCCCAATCGGAAAATGATGCATCGGTAATGAGCAGTGTATGCGTAATTTCCCGGTCCGCTTCAATATACTGAATCAACGTATCCAGAGCGGGTAATAAATTAGTGCCACCTAAGTTTCCATCCAAGCGCGTCAAAGATTTCGTCATTTGTTGGTAGCGGCGGCTAGGAGGCATGGCCGTATCGACTTCACCTCCAAACGTAATTAAACCCACGTGCAAGTCTATATTAGCGGCAAAACGGTTGATTCCCTCGCAGATACTTCGCGAGTATTTTGCTTCATCTCCGCACATTGAACCGCTATCATCGACAATCATGCACAGACGTAGCTTTTTGCCGGATGATGTTGGTTGCAAGCGTGAGCTATCGGTTTTTCTACGTGTTGTTATACCGGCGACAAGATGGGGGGAACAACGATAGGAGCGTTTGACATCAAGTTTGGAGATAGGGTGTCCGGGTTGCCAGACCCCGGTGATTTGCCGTGCTTGGTGCGCTTGGTTCATCAGGTGGTTGGTGACCTGACGAGTTAACCCAATATCGAATACTGTGTGTTCATTACTTTGGGAATGAGTAATGGCTCTCCCTGCTTGCTGATCCAGTGTTGGTATGCCTTGTTGGGGGAGAGTTGCAAGAGCTGCTGTGATTTCACCCAATCTCTGGAGAATCCGATGGAGTAAATCAAGTATCAAGTCCTCGTTTCTTAAAATTAATTCAGGTATATGATCATGAAAGGCTCGGGCAAAGCGGATAATCTTGTTGATATGGATAGGGTCTTTAGGATCAGCGTGCCCGCCCCAGTCTTCAAACAGAATTTCAATCAATCCTCTTGCTTCATCCTCTTTGTGCCTGATGTAGGGTGGTAAAGCATCACTGGAGATATTGGCAATGCGCAGTGCCAGCATCAATTGATTGACCTCAAGTGTATCCTTGCCTTGTTTGTCTGATGAGAACTGATGTTTCTGCAGCTCATTCACAAAGGTGGTGAAGCTGTCACAGAAACCCATGCAATAGGTTTCTTTACATTGTTCAATTTCGCTGTTGCTGCGATCAACGATCAACTCGACTGCCGGACCGGATACTAGTCGAGCTAATGTTTCACTGATGTCGAGCTCTTTTGAAACCATGCGGATGATTTGTTTGTTTGTCTCAATGGATTTCGGTGACACCATGCGATGAGCCCATTCGTGTGCCAAAACACAGAACAGCACATTATCATCAAAAACAGCCAACTTGGGATGAACGTACACATGTTCGAAATCAATGGCTGCGAAATCGATTTCTTCCGTATTAACAATCCGAATTGGAAAATACTTTGCCCAATGGCACTTGATTGGCCAAGCTATGTCATTCAATCGTTGCTCAAAGGCAGCATTGTGTAGCGATGTATGATATTTTGAGGTTGAGTGATCCATATGGAGGGTGGTTGCCGAAAATGTGCCAACATACTGTGATAGGCATTGGTATAGATTCGTCTACCTTGTTAATTAAGGGCAACGACTGTCACGTTATCGCACTAAGTCAAAAAGGGATGACAAAATGATCAAGGCAATTTCTTACCTCCCATTACTGAAAACAGGACGCACTTTTGTGTGTGGCGATATCCATGGTTGCTTCTCTTTGTTGGAGACTAATCTGGCAGAAGTTCAGTTTGATGAAGAAAATGATCGGGTGATCTGTGTCGGGGATTTAATTGACCGGGGACCGGAGTCTCATCGAGCTCTGGAGTTCTTGGCAAAGCCTTGGTTTTACTCGGTGCTAGGCAATCATGAACAGATGCTGCTGGATATGCTTTCCGGAGATCAAACTGTGGCGGCAGCAAGACTGTGCGATGGAGGGTCTTGGTTTTATGAACAGGTTTCTGAAACAGCAAGAGATGAATGGCAAAAGCAGCTTTCACAGCTTCCAATTCTGATTGAGGTGGAGACAGAAAAAGGCATTGTTGGAATCATGCATGCTGATTTACCAAAGAGAATTAGTTGGCAGCAATTTGTTGGTCTCGTGCAGGAGAGCAATCCATCTGTGTTGTCAAAAGCAATAATGGGACGATCCAGAGTTTGTGGACGATATTGTGAGGATGTGCGAGGCGTGTGGCGAATCTTTTGCGGCCATACAGTGATTACAAAATCTCGTTTGCAAGGGAATGTGTATTGCATCGATACAGGTGCTTATTTGGGGACCGGCAAGGGTGAACTTACTTTGTTGGACGTTTTACATGACTGCTAGGGAAGTGCTGATCAATTCATGAATTTGCCTTTTGCATTCATAATGCACCACTCAGCGTTGCAATATTTTGCAATAGCTGTGCTCTAAGCGATAAATATGGCATTATAAATATTCGAGGGGTGAACCTAGATTGGAAACTCAATCATTTCGGGTTTCGTAATGGGTGTCACCTCTGCCGGTAGCCAGCCATTCAAAATTCACATCAATCTAAATGGCCAGCAGGGAGAGGCTTTCCAGATGATTTTGGAGTCCGTTTTATTGTATTGCTAGGAGATTGGGATAGTGGTCAAAAGCTCGGATATTGCATTGATACGGCAAGAACCATGGAAGAAATGATGGGCTCAGTTTGGGCCCAGAGTGGGCCCACCAAAGACATGACAGCCTTGAGAGACTGCCATGAAAGACGAAAAAGGCTTATATTATAGAGACTTAAATGGTCGGGATGAGAGGATTTGAACCTCCGGCCCCTGCCTCCCGAAGACAGTGCTCTACCAAGCTGAGCTACATCCCGATGAATCGTTTGCTTTGAATATGCCGTTTGCTTTAGTTCGGGCGCGGATCATAAGCATCCGCTTCTCTTGCGGCAAGGTTTGTGTTGCATTTGTTTATCCAATATCGGCAGCAGGCGTTGCCCAAGGCTTATTTCCCCGATATGTTGCCAAGCATCCAAACAGATGCGAGGTGCTTTATGTTGTTGCTGATTTCACCGGCCAAAAAACTGGATATGCAGACGCTGGCAACGGTTGCCGAATGTACGCAGCCGCAATTTGCCGAGCGAGCCAGTGAATTGGTCGATGATTTGCGCATGAAATCGCCAGATGAATTGGCAGCGCTGATGAAAATTAGCGCCAATTTGGCCGAGTTGAATCAACGCCGTTATCACGATTGGCGATTGCCGTTTACGCTGGAAAATGCCAAACAGGCGTTGTTCGCCTTTCGCGGCGATGTGTATGCAGCGCTGGATGCCGATAGTCTGGATGCGGCGGCGATTGATTATGCGCAGCAACATTTGCGTATATTATCCGGACTGTACGGTGTACTGCGGCCATTGGATTTGATTCAGGCTTACCGTTTGGAAATGGGTACGCGATTATCTAATACACACGGGCGCGATTTATATGCGTTCTGGGGCGATGCGCTGACGCAGGCGATAAATGAAGAACTTGCCGGGCTTCGGCATCAAGTGGCGGTAAATCTGGCTTCCGGCGAGTATGCCCGCGCGGTGCATTGGCAATCCATCAAGGGCGATGTGCTGAATATTCATTTCAAGGAACAAAAGGACGACGGCTATCGGGTGATCGGCATTCATGCCAAGCGTGCGCGCGGTTTGATGTGCCGCTATGCGATTGAAAATAAGGTGGAAAATCCGCAAGCTTTGCAAGATTTCGATGTTGCCGGGTATCGCTTCCGCGCCGATATGTCGTCGCCGTCGGATTGGGTGTTTGTGCGCTAAGTCGCTGTTTTTGCAGATTGATTGCAGCAAGCGGGAAAATGGTGGGCCCACCAGGACTCGAACCTGGAACCAACCGGTTATGAGCCGGTAGCGCTAACCAATTGCGCCATGGGCCCGTTTGCAAAGGCGGCAGCCTAATGCGCCAGCCTTTGCGGAGCAATTGCAAACAACATAGCATCAGGCATCTACAAAACGGGAACCCATATGAAATTTAGTGAATTGAATCTTCCACAAGCCCTGCAACAGGGCATCGACGACTTAGGCTACACGGATTTGACCGATGTACAGGAAAAGGCCTTGCCGATTACCCTGTCCGGTCACGATGTCGCCGCCCAAGGGCGCACGGGAACGGGAAAAACGGCAACCTTTCTGATTACCGCGATGAGCCGTTTGCTGCGCGAGCCACCCAAAAAAGGCCGTACAAAAACACATCCGCGCGCACTGATTATCGCGCCGACGCGCGAATTGGTCGGGCAGATTTTCGACGATGCGAAAACACTTGCCAAGCATAGCGACCTTAAATTGCATGCGGTTTTCGGTGGTGTCGATTACGAAAAACAGATGAAAGCCTTTGATTCCGGCGTGGACATTTTGATCGGTACGCCGGGACGTTTGATTGATTATTTGAAAAAACGCGTGTACTCGCTGGATTTGACCGAAATGCTGGTGATTGACGAAGCCGATCGCATGTTCGATCTCGGATTTATCAAGGATTTGCGTTTTATGTTACGCCGCCTGCCGAAATTCAACGAACGTCAATCGCTGATGTTTTCGGCCACCCTGTCGCACCGGGTGCTGGAATTGGCCTACGAACACATGAATTCGCCGCAAAAACTACGCGCCGAAGATGGCGATATTACCGCCTCCGGTATCGAAGAATGGATGTAT
Source organism: Zetaproteobacteria bacterium (assembly GCA_021545645.1). Classification (GTDB taxonomy): domain Bacteria; phylum Pseudomonadota; class Zetaproteobacteria; order Mariprofundales; family Mariprofundaceae; genus UBA1543. The sequence goes on from JAJRWP010000012.1 coordinate 6,444, forward strand.
CACACCAGTATGGACGATAAATTTCCGCTGCTGGTGCATCTGCTACGCACACACACGGTGAAACGCGGCATGATTTTTATTAACGAAAAACGCACCGGCGAACGGGTAGCGCGCAATCTGGCACGCTATGGTTTCCGTTTGGGTATTCTGTCCGGCGATGTGCGGCAAAAGAAGCGCATGCGCATTCTTGAAGATTTTATCAGCGGTAAATTACAATTGCTGGTGGCCACCGATGTGGCCAGTCGCGGCCTGCATATCGACAACGTGACGCATGTCTTCAACTACGATTTACCGGAGGATGCGGAAAATTATGTGCATCGCATCGGGCGCACCGCACGTGCCGGAGCCAGCGGCGTAGCGATTTCATTTTCTTGCGAACGATTCTGCTTCGGGCTTCCCGATATTGAGGCGTATATCAAGCGCAGCATTCCTTTGCGCTCAGTTGATCCCGAAATGCTGGACATCGGCAAGCCGACAGACCCGCAAGCAACCGCAGAAGGACTGGGCAAAGAAGACCGCCTCGAACAAACCGCGCGCAGCGGCGGCAAACCCGGCGGTGGCAGAAGCGGTGGCCGCCGACGCTCCGGGCCGCCGCGAAATCGCCGACGTTAGCACCTGTCTCGCCGCTTAAAAGCGGTTCAAACCTGATTTTCTAAGAATTAATCGTGATGCTTGCGTTTGGCGCGGCTCGATTTACGGACAACGGCTTTTAGCGATGCCACGGCTTCCGGTTTTGCTCCCGGCCCGGCGATGGGCCGGACACGCGCTGGCGTTAATATTTCACCGCAATGATTGCAAACAACAGTTGCCTGGCTATTGGCATCGCAGCCGATATGGCGAATTTCCAGTGCAGGCTTGCCCGGCTCCGCCAACCAGCGGTTACCCCAGCGAATCATGGTCAACAACACCGGAAACAAATCGCGGCCTTTGCCGGTTAATACATATTCGTAGCGTATCGGGTGTTGCTGATACGGTTTTTTGGAAAACAAGCCTTCTTGCAGCATGTGATTCAAACGGGCGGAAAGTATTTTCCGCGAAATACCCAAGTGTTGGCGGAAGCCGTCGAAACGGCGCACACCGTAAAAGGCATCACGCAAAATCAGGAAGGCCCAGCGGTCCTGCAAGCTTTGCAGCAAGCCCTCGATTGGGCAGTTCGCGGCAGGCGAATCTTGGGACATGGCTTGAAGTATATCAGGTATCTAATAGAAACCAAGTGCTTAGTGAGTTTTATTTAGATACTAAGTGTTTATATAGTATCTAAAAGGAACTTACTGTTGCGGTGCATCAAGCAAGTGCCGCAAACATGCCTGAACAGCACGCCTACTTTCGGCATGATTTATGCTCGCACCTTTATAGGCGATAGAGATTGTAAGCGATAAACAGAAACCGTCGCCTGATATGCCACACGCTATGGAGGTCTTCATGAACGCATTTCGCGCCAAACGCATTGCCGACAATCTCAGCAATATCAACGCGTTTCACGTCCGCAACCATTTGCAAAATCTACAAGTGAGCTATCGCGGCCAGCAGGCCAGCTTCGATTCGGAAAATGCATTCTGGAGCTTTGTTTTCAAGGTCGCGCAAGCCAGTCACGAAGAACGCACGGTGGCCGAGGTGGAAGAACGCCTGCGCGCTTAGTCTGCAAGCGGTTCGCTTAAGCCTGAATGGCGTAGCAATGCATCGACGCTGGGTTTGCGACCGCGAAAATCGGCAAAAGCCTGCATAATATCGCGGCTGCCACCGACGGATAACAACGCATCCAGAAAACGCGCCGCCGTTTGCCGGTTGCTAATACCCTCTTCTTCAAATGCCGCATAAACATCGGCGGAAAGCACTTCGGCCCATTTGTAGCTGTAATAACCGGCGGCATAACCTCCGGCGAAAATATGCGAAAAACTGTTTTGAAAACGATTAAAGGCTGGCGGTTTGAGCACAGCCACTTCCGTGCGCACCGCATCAAGCAAGTGTTGCACACTGTTTTCATCCGTTGCCGCAACATTCCCGTGCACACGCATATCGAACAGTGCCAATTCAATCTGCCGCAACATTTGCATCGCCGACTGGAAATTCTTTGCTGCCAACATTCTGTCGAACAGGTCGTCGGGCAGCTTCTCGCCGCTTGCGAAATGACGCGCGAACATATCCACCACTTCGCGTTCCCAACAGAAATTCTCCATAAATTGACTGGGCAATTCGACGGCATCCCAAGGCACCCCGCGAATACCGGACACACCCAGCGTTTCAACACGCGTCAACATATGATGCAAACCGTGGCCGAATTCGTGAAATAATGTGGTTACTTCGTCGTGCGTCCACAGTGCCGGTTTATCGCCGACCGGCGCATCGAAATTGCACACCAGATAAGCCACCGGTAATTGCAGCGTGCCATCCACACGACGCCAGCGCACAATGCATTCGTCCATCCATGCACCGCCGCGTTTGTGCGGGCGCGCATACGGATCGAAATAAAAAGCGGCAATAGCATCGCCATCCGCCTGACGGATTTCAAAATAACGCACCGAATCATGCCATCTCGGCGCATGCTTATTTTCGCGGATATGGATGCCGTATAGCTTTTCAACCAGCGCAAACATGCCGTTTAATACCTGATTTTCAGGAAAATACGGTTTTAATTCTTCTTGCGAAATCGCGTATTTATTTTGCCGCAGCCGTTCGGAGACAAAGGGAATATCCCACGCCTCAAGCGCCGGGAGGCCCAATGTTTCAGCCGCGAAATCACGCAATTCAGCCAGCTCTTTTTCCGCATGCGGGCGACTTTTTTCCGCCAGTTCGCGCAAGAAACCTTCGACGGCATCAACCGACGGGGCCATTTTACTGGCCAGCGAATATGCACCGTAGTCGGAAAAATCGAGAAGCCGGGCCACCTCGGCGCGCAATTTCAGAATTTCATCAATCAGCGGTGCGTTATCAAGCTCGCCACTGGAAGCCCGCGTTACAAAGGCTGTGTACATCTTCTCGCGCAGTTTGCGGTTTTCGGCAAACTGCATGAACGGCATATAGGAAGGCGCATCAAGAGTGAACAACCAAGCGTCTTTTTGCTTTTGCTCAGCACGTTGTGCCGACGCTTGCAACACCGATTCAGGCAATCCGGCGACATCGGTTTTATCATTCAGGTGCAATTCGAAAGCCTGTGTGGCATCCAACACATGCTGCTCAAAGCGCGTGGTCAGCTCGGAAAGACGCATTTGAATCGCTTTGAAGCGGTCTTTGTCCGCGCCCGTCAATTCCGCACCAGCCAAGCGAAAGTCACGCAAGGCTAGATCAAGCGCCTGCCTGCGCTCGACATCCTGCGGTGGATTCTGTTCGCGCAGCGTGCGCATTGCCGCATAAAGCCCTGCATTCTGCGCCAGCTCCGTACTCCACGCGGCCATGTTCGCCACGCCCTGTTGATACACCGGACGCAATTCGTCGGCATCGCAAACCGAATTCAGATGCGCCACCGGCCCCCAAATACGCGAAAGCCGCTCATCAATGGCATCCAACGGCTGCAGCAGATTATCCCATGTCGGGTTTTCCTGCGCACAGATATTTTCAACGTCGCGTCTGGCCTCTGCGAGCGCCAGATCCAGTGCGGGCAGCACATGCTCAGGGCGAATCGCCTCAAACAGCGGTAGCGGCGAGGATGCGCCGCTCAGTAGCGGATTTTCGATGGTCGGTGTGGATTGATTGTCGATTTGTGTCATGCCCGAAAGCTGCTGCGCCTCGCCTGCGGAAGCAACTGCGCCGTGTTCGCCCTAATAAGGCACACCAATAGCCCGGCAAAGCTGCTGCATCAACGGTACGGCGGCTTCGAAATAACCGCCGACCAGATTGGGCAAATCGGCTTCGAGCATCAACTCCGGGGCCAGCGGCGCGATGCCGATAAAATCTTTGCGTTTCAGGTCGTCGATCAACGGATGCTCGGCATCGAAACCGCGCGGCGGGCGTTTGAGCGAATCGCCTGCCAAGTGAAACCAATCGGCAAAATCCTTGGCCGCCAACGCCGCCTGCCAGCGTGTCGGGTGGGTATCGATATAGGTGCGGATTTTTTTCAGCGTTTCGCCGTCGGGATGCCAAATGCCCGCGCCGACAAACACCTCATGCGCCTCAATATGCAGATAAAAACCGGGCGCATGCACATCCTTGCCCTGCTGATGGCGAAACTGAATACCGATATTGGTCTTGTAGGGCAGTTTATTCTTGGAAAAACGCACATCGCGGTAAATCCGCATCAGCGAACCGCCCATTTTTTTATCGTCGGCGACGAATTGCGGGGCGAATGCCGCCAGCTCCGGCTGCATGGCGCGAATAAAAGCGCGTGCAGGTTCGCGCACTGCGGCTTCGTATTCCGTTTTGTGCGCATTGAACCAGTCGCGCTTGTTATTTTCGCCCAAACGCCGCAGGAAATCGAAGCTTGCCTCGCTAAAAAAATCGGCCATGCCTTGCGCCTCCTTCTTTTTCACAGTTTAGCAGCCTTGATTTGGCGCATTTGCATCACACATTGTCTTCAAAAACATGCCAAGCCCGTTCGCCAGCCGCGTTGCGGGCATCAGGCCTTTTTCACAAACTCCGATTTCAACTGCATCGCACCAAATCCGGGAATCTTGCAGTCAATATTGTGATCGCCTTCGATCAGCCGGATATTCTTCACCTTGGTCCCCACCTTCAGATCGGACGACGCGCCCTTGACCTTCAATCCCTTGATGATGCTCACCGTATCGCCGTCGGCCAGCAGATTGCCGTTGGCATCGCGCACCACCAGCCCGACCTCGCTTTCGCCCGCCGCATCCGCGCTCCATTCATGCGCGCATTCCGGGCAAACCAGCATGCCGCGATCTTCGTAGGTATATTCCGACCCGCACTGCGGGCAATTGGCTAAGTTACTCATGGTTCAATCCTTTTCGGTTTTTTGATCGGGGGAAGCTACTTGTTCGTGCGCTTTTCAATCAACTGTCCATTAATCAAATTGATGCAACGCAACGACCAATGCTTGATTCACCCTTATCCGGCGCTTTTATTCCGCACAATCCCAATCACAAGGCAAACCGCTGCACGCGCGGCGCAAAGCTTTATCCCTCGCACGCATCGGACGGTAACCGTGCAAACCGCTGCACGCGCGGCGCAAAGCCGTTAGTCTTCGGCGCATGGTAAAAATCCTTTTTCATTTCGGCGAGCTGTCGCTCAAGGGCAAGAATCGGCATTTGTTCGAAAAACGCATGGCGCGCAATATTCGTCGCAGCCTCAAATCGGTATTGCTGGCGGACGGTCTGCACCGCGAATACGGGCGCATGGTCGCCGAGGTTTCGTCTGTGGACGATGCGCTGATCGATTATTTGAAACTGCTGCCCGGCATCCGCAATTTTTCGATTGCCCACCAAGCGGAATTATCGCTTGAAGCCATGCAGCAGAGCGCGCGCAAGGCAATCCTTGCCGATTACGGCGAAAATATTAGCGGCACGCCGTTTCGCGTTACCGTCAAACGCAGCAATAAACAATTCCCCATGAAATCGCCGGAAATCGCTTATGAAATCGGCGGTTATCTGAAGAACAAGTTCGATCTGAGCGTCAACCTAAGCCAACCGGAAATCGACGTGCGCATCGAAATCGCCCGCGATGCCGCCTACATCTACACACGCAAAATCCCCGGCATCGGCGGTCTGCCGGTCGGTACATCGGGCAAGGGCGTGGTGCTATTTTCCGGTGGCATTGATTCGCCGGTCGCCGCCTTTTCGATGATGAAACGCGGCATGAGCGCGATTCTGGTGCATTGTTATAACAGCACGATTAACCGCGATTTCGCCAAAATCAAGCATCTGGCGCGGCAATTATCGCTCTATCAGGGGCATGTAAAGCTGTTTCTTGTCGATTTGGAGGAATTTCAACGGCATGCGATTGCGCATGTGCCTGCCGAATACCGGATGATTATCTACAAACGGCAAATGATCCGCGAAGGTGCGAAAATCGCTGGCGATATGCATGCGCAAGCACTGATTACCGGCGATTCGCTGGGCCAAGTGGCCAGCCAGACGCTGCCTAATATTCAAGCGATTTACGATGTCTCGTCGTTGCCGCTTTTGTCGCCGCTGATTGCTTCCGACAAAGAAGAAATCATCGCACTGGCGCGGCGCATCGGTACATTCGATATTTCCATCGAGGAATATTGCGATATTTGCTCCTTTTTGATTGCCAAACACCCGGAAACGCATGCCCGGCGCAATATCGTCGCACAATTGGAATCGCTGCTGCCGATTCACACATTGACCAGCCCGGTGAAAACGCACATGTTCGACAGTGGCAAGGAGCGTGGCGATGACTGAGAACATGAACCCCGGCAAAAAAACGGAAAGCGAATGGAAAACAGCACTGACGGCGGAACAATTCCGCGTCTGCCGCAAACAAGGTACCGAACGCGCCTTTTCCGGCGAATTTTGGGATCATCATCAAGAAGGCATATACACCTGCGTATGCTGCGGCGCGGATTTATTCGCCAGCAGCGATAAATTCGATTCCGGAACCGGCTGGCCGAGCTATGTCCGTCCTGTAAACGAAGCCGCAGTCGGCTGCCGCGATGATCGTTCGTTGTTTTCACGGCGTACCGAAATCGTCTGCGCCGCCTGCGATGCGCATCTCGGCCATGTGTTCGACGACGGCCCCGCGCCGACCGGCAAACGCTATTGCATCAATTCCGTGGCTCTGGGTTTCCGGGCGCAAAACAAGGATTAAGACACAGATTTACGCCGATGAACGCAGATAGAAAGCAGGCTTTTCCGCCAAATATTCTACCCGGCTTTTATCTGCGTTCATCGGCGTCATCCGCGTCAAACCTTTTACCTGTCAGGCTGCATGTTTCCGATTGCCTGCACTATCGTTAGAGTGCATCCGATGAAGCGAGGATAAGCATGGCACAAGATAAACTCTGGGGCGGACGTTTCGATGCTCCGACCGATAAATTTGTCGAAGAATTCAACGCATCCATTGATGTGGACGGCTGCATGTTTGCTGAAGACATCGCCGGTTCGCGTGCGCATGCCAAAATGCTTGGACGGCAAGGCATTCTTTCCGACGATGATGTGAAACAAATCCTGCAAGGCCTGAACGATATCGAAGCGGATATCGAAAACGGCGATATTGCATTCACCGTCGCCCTTGAAGATGTACACATGAATATCGAAGCGCGCCTGACTGAGCGCATTGGAGCCGCCGGTAAACGCCTGCACACAGCACGCAGCCGAAACGATCAAGTAGCCACCGATACACGCCTTTTTCTGCGTGGGCGCTGCATTGAAATCCTTGCTTCGCTGCACAAATTGCAAGCCGTCTTGGTGCAGCTGGCACGCCAGCATGCCGATACCATCATGCCTGGATTCACCCATTTGCAAACAGCGCAACCGGTGACTTTCGGCCATCATCTGCTGGCCTATGTCGAGATGCTGGAACGCGATGCCGGTCGTTTTTCCGATGCAGCAGCGCGCATGAACCGCTGCCCGCTCGGTTCGGCGGCCTTGGCCGGAACCACATTTCCGGTCGATCGCAGTTTCACAGCTCAGGAGCTGGGTTTTGACGGGCCGTGCAACAATTCGCTGGATGCGGTATCGGATCGCGATTTTGTGCTCGAATTATTATCCGCCTGTGCCATTTGCGGCGTGCATTTGTCGCGTTTTTCCGAGGAATTGATTTTGTGGATGAGTGCGCAGTTCCGTTTCATCGATTTGCCCGATGCTTTCTGCACCGGCTCCTCCATCATGCCGCAAAAGAAAAATCCGGATATGCCGGAACTGGTGCGCGGCAAGGCTGGCGGCATGATCGGCGGACTGGTGGCCATGTTGTGCACCGTCAAAGCCCTGCCGTTGGCCTACAACAAAGACATGCAGGAAGACAAAGGCGCGGTATTCGATGCTTTCGAACAACTGGCAGGCTGCCTACGCATTTTCACCGATATGCTACCGGATATGCGGGTCAACCGAGACAGCATGCATGCAGCAGCAGCGTCGGGATTTTCCACAGCCACCGATTTGGCCGATGCACTGGTGCGCGACGGCGTGCCGTTCCGCGATGCGCACGATATCGTTGGCCGCAGTGTCGCTTTTTGTATCGAACAGGGCATTGAATTGCACCGCATGGATGCGGCAGCCTGCACCGCCATTGATGCACGCCTAAATCCGGCAATGGTCGGCAAATTATCCGTCGAAGATTGTGTTGCCGCACGCAATCATATCGGCGGTACAGCCCCCGAACAGGTGCGCGCACAATGCGATATATGGACAAACCAATTGAATGCACAAGAGGAAACACAGCATGCGTAATCTGATTTTAGCCAGCGTCATCACGCTCATCGCCCTTGGCGGCTGCGGACGCAAAGAAATGCCGCAAGCGGATACCAGCGAACCGCTGCGTTTGGTGAATTTACAGCACGAAAAAGCAATCAGTGTATTGCAATTGCGCTTCACCATCCTCGGCGGCGTCGGGCCGATCGGTTATCAGATCGACCGTGCCGAAATCGATCCGGTCTGCAAGTGCCCGACCATGTGGCGGCGTCATTTCGAACAGCCAGCCCTTCCCAGACTGAAGGGTAAGGAACTAATTCGGAATATTAGGCTGCTAACCCACAAACGTGAATTTCTTTTCCGCATCCGTGCCGTTGATTCTATGGATAATCTCGGCGCATGGAGTGCGCCGATACGCGTCCGCGCCGATGATCTCACGCCATGAAACATGCACAACCGCGCCTGAATCAACTCGGCGCGTATCCGTTCGAGCGCCTGAAAAAACTGCTCGCTGGCATCTCGCCCAACCCGTCGCTGCAACATATTGATGCCGGTGCTGGCGAACCGCGCCTGCCGCTTGCCAATTTTGTGCAAGACACATTGCATGCACATTTGGGCGGTTTTTCCAAATACCCGCCAACTCGCGGTATCGGCGAATTGTGCGAGGCGGTCTCCGAATGGTTGATGCGCCGCTACAAGCTCGCTGCCGTGAACCCGCAAACGCAGGTACTCAGCGCCAACGGTACACGCGAAGCGCTATTCGCCATCGCCCACGCCTTGGTCAATCCGGAATCTGCGAACGAGAAACCGCATGTGCTGATGCCCAATCCGATGTATCAGATTTATCTCGGTGCTGCCGTGACTGCCGGGGGCAAGCCGTATGTCATGGCTTGCACACCGGAAAATGATTTTGCACCGGATCTTGATGCCATACCCGCTTCTGTTTGGGCGCAAACGGCACTGATTTACGTCTGCTCGCCATCAAATCCGACCGGATGGGTGGCTGATTTTGCCTACTACGAAAAACTGCTGCAATTGGCCGACAAACACGATTTTTACATTGTTGCCGATGAATGTTATTCGGAAATTTACTGGCAAAACAAACCGCTCGGCCTGCTCGAAGCCTGCCAAAAAATGGGCCGCAACGATTTCCGCCGCGCGCTGGTGATGAATTCGCTGTCCAAACGCTCGGCGCTGCCCGGCCTGCGCTCCGGTTTTATCGCGGGCGACGAAACACTCATCGCCCGCTTTGCCAAATTGCGCAGCTATACCGGCCCGGCCACACCGCTACCGCTGCAACATGTCGCCGCTGCAGCATGGCGCGATGAAACACATGTGGCGGCAAATCTCAAAGTATATCGGGACAGTCTGGCGGCGTTTTTTGCGGCTTTCGGCGTGGGCCAAGCTCCAGCCGGTTCGTTTTTCGTCTGGCTGCCGGTGCACGATGGCGAGGCATTTGCCGCTGCTGCGTTTGCGCAACAGGCGGTCACCATTTTGCCCGGCTGCTATCTTTCCGCCGATGATGAAAAAAACGACAATCCCGGACGTGGATTTATCCGTGCAGCACTGGTCGATGGGCCGGAAAAAGCCGCCGAGCTTGCGCGTCGTCTGCGTAAAGTGAAGGTATAGCCATGCGGATTCCTAAACACGTCGAAAACAAACTGCGCCAACTGGCCGACGAAGGTACAACTCTGAATTGTTATATCTACGATACTGCGCCGATGCGTGAAAAAATTGCCTTTCTGAGCGACATCATGCCCGCAGGCGTCGATATTTATTACGCGATGAAAGCCAATCCGCATGCCGCATTTCTCGCCGCCGCGCGCGAAGCTGATGCCAAAGGCATCGAAATCGCCAGTCTCGGCGAAGCTGAAAAAGCGGTGGCCACAGGGTTCTCAGCGGCGCAACTGATTTACACCGGACCGGGAAAAACAGAAGAAGAACTGCGCTGGGGCGTCACACAAGGCATTCGCACCATTCACATCGAATCGCTGACCGAAGCCCACCGCCTGAACGCCATTTGCGCGGCGGCGGGGAAAACACAGGATATTCTTTTGCGCATCAATGCCGATTTCGACATTCACGAAGCGCAAACCACATTTTCCGGCGGCTCCAAGAAATTCGGCATCGACGAAGAAAAGCTGGCGCATGCCTTGCCGTTGATTGCCGCCCTGCCCGGCCTGAATTTTCGCGGCCTGCATGTGTATGCCGCGTCCGGCGTACTCAATGTGCAGGATTTGCTGAAAAACTGCGAGCTGGTCTTCGGCATGGCGCGCAATATTGAAACCACCTACCCGGATATGCATTGCGACATCATTGATTTCGGCGGCGGTTTCGGCATTGATTATTTGGAAACCGGCCACGATTTCGATCCGCAAGCATGGGCGCATGGCCTTAAGCGGTTGATTGATGCATACGATTTTAACGGGCGGTCTTTTTTCCTTGAGCTGGGGCGTTATCTGGCTGCCGATTCCGGTTGGTTTTGCACGGAGATTATCGACATCAAAGAAAGTCGCGGCAAAAAACAGGTGGTGTGCGCTGGCGGCATCAATCATTTCCGGCGGCCAGCGGCGCTGGCCATCAATCATCCGCTGGCCATTGTTCGCAGGCAAAAGTCGGCGCTGTTTCCCGAACAGGAAGCCGTACGCAAGGAATCGGTGTATTTCGGCGGCCCGTTATGCACGGGTGCGGATAAATTGGCCAACGATGTGTATGTGGAAGCCGCCGATGTCGGTGATATTGCTGTATTCGGCTACGCGGGCGCATACGGATTGAGCATGTCCAATATCGAATTTCTCAGCCATGCGCGACCTGCGGAGATTGTTCTCGACTGACAATTGGCTTTTTCACCGGAACTTCGCCAAGGCTCTATTTTTTCGCTACACATGAAGTTTGGAAAACGATAAACTCAGCATAACCGATATTTACAGGGCCGATATTCGCAAGGAGATTCGCATGAATCATTTACAGGAAATCATCGAACAAGCGTGGGACACACGCGATGCATGGAATGCCGAACGCGGTGCGGAACCGTTTCGCAGCAGCATCGAAAAAGCGATTACCCTGCTCGATGATGGCGGTGTGCGCGTTGCCGAAAAAGATGCCAACGGCAACTGGGTGACCAACGAATGGCTGAAAAAAGCCGTGCTGCTTTATTTCAAACTGAACGACAACAAGGTGATTAACGGCGGCGTATCCAATTATTTCGACAAAGTGCCACTGAAATTCGCCAACTGGGGCGAGGATATGTTTCGCAAGGGCGGCATGCGCGTCGTGCCACCGGCAACAGTGCGCCTCGGCTCGTATATCGCGCCGAAAGTGGTGTTGATGCCGTCGTATGTGAATATCGGTGCGTTTGTCGATGAAGGAACGATGGTCGATACTTGGTCCACGGTCGGCTCCTGCGCGCAAATCGGTAAAAATTGCCATCTTTCCGGCGGTGTCGGCATCGGCGGCGTGCTTGAACCCTTGCAGGCCTCGCCGACGATTATCGAAGACAATTGTTTTATCGGTGCGCGCTCGGAAGTCGTCGAAGGGGTGATTGTGCGCGAGGGATCGGTGATTTCGATGGGTGTGTATATCGGCAAATCGACGCGCATTGTCGATCGCGCCACCGGCAATATTTCCTACGGCGAGATTCCGCCGTATTCGGTGGTGGTTTCCGGATCCATGCCCGGAAAATCCGGTGGCCCGAATCTGTATTGCGCGGTGATTGTCAAACAAGTGGACGAAAAAACCCGCTCGAAGACGGGGATTACTGAGCTATTGCGCGAGTTCTAATTTCATAACTAGCTACCGCAGAGTACGCAAAGTTTCGCCAAGAAAAACGGTATTCATGCATTATAAACTGGAGATGCTTATATCGTATTTTCCTTACTTGGCGAAACTTTGCGTGCTCTGCGGCTCCCCGCTTTTAATCAAGCGAATTCAGGAAGAATCTCCGCTGGAAACACCGGCCCATCCACACACACACGCCGATAATGTTCACCATCTTCTTCTGCTGTTTTAACCACACAACCGGCACAACCGCCGATAGCACAAGCCATGTGTTCTTCCAGTGAAAGTTGTGTTGGTAAATTCAATTCGCGACCCAAGTGGGCCACCGCATGCAGCATCGGATGCGGGCCGCAGGACAGCAGCGTGCAACGATTGCGCTCGGCATCATTCAGCGCCAACAAATAATCGCGCGCCAAATCGGGCACATGCCCCGGATAACAGCCGAACAGGCCAGCATTGGAGGCCAAACGGCAGGCAATGCCGCGATCTTCCAGTGAAGCGATACTCAAAATAGTGTTTCCAGCGATGCCCGGCAGCAAAAACTGTGACGGCTTGAGCGCAAACGGGAATTTCACCTCGGAACCGGCAAAAACCACCACATCCGCATGCCCATTTAGTGAATCGGCAGCAAAAATCATCGGCGGAATACCGACTCCGCCGCCAATCAATACATATCGTCGTGTACTGTCGGATAAATCAAATGGCCGACCAATCGGCCCCAGCATCGGCAGGATTTCACCGGTTTTACGCATCGCCAGTTCGCGCGTGCCATCGCCAACCGCTTTGTACAGCAAATCCACCGTACCCTTTTGCGCATCGGTGAGCATAATCGAAATAGGCCGTCTGAGCGGACGCCCTGCACTAACGCGCAGATGTACGAATTGCCCCGGTTTGGCATGTTCCGCCGTTTTCGCAGCGCGCACACGCAGCACAAACTGATCGCCCTCGTGCCGGACATGCGCCAATATTTCGGCCTGCTCTTCAAAAATCGTGTTGCGCTGCGCGTCAGCCATGCCGCTGCCCTTGCGTGTAAACAATGCGCCCGGATTTCAAGGTATGCATCACCTGTCCGGTCATTTCTTTGCCGTGCCACGGGGTGTTTTTCGATTTGGAGAACAAGGCATCGCGATCCAGCGTCCATGTCGCATCGGGATTAAAGATGCAAATATCGGCAGCCGCACCTGTAGACAAGGTTCCGGCATCGAGATTCAGCAGCTTCGCCGGGTTGCTGGTCATTTTGGCAAGCAAATCGGGCATTTCCAACACACCGTCGCGCACCAAGGCCAGCGATACCGGCAGCATGGTTTCCAAACCGACAATACCGAAAGCGGCACAGGATAAGCCGCAGCGTTTGTCGTCTTCGTGGTGCGGTGCATGATCGGTGGCAATCACTTCAATCGTACCGTCGCGCAAGCCTTCGATGACCGCCAAACGGTCTTGTTCGCAGCGCAGCGGCGGGCTCATTTTGGCATCGGCATTAAAACCAAGCACTTCTTCTTCGGTCAGCGCAAAATGATGCGGCGCGGCTTCGCTGGTCACTTTCAGACCATCGGCTTTGGCTTGGCGAACGAATTCCACCGCCCCTTGGCAGGAAATATGCGCCACGTGATAACGTGCATCGGCCAGTTTGGCCAACATGATGTCGCGAACGATCATGTCGTCCTCGCCTTCGGCAGGCATGCCTTCGACACCGAGTTGGGTGGATATTTTCCCTTCGTTGATGCAGCCGCCTTCGGTCAATTGCAAATCCTCGGCATGCTGAATAACCAGAAAATCGAAACTGGAAGCATATTCCAGCGCCTTGCGCATCACCCCGCCATGCCACACCGGCATGCCGTCGTCGGAAAACGCCACCGCTCCGGCACGCGCCAACTCGCGCATTTCGGTCAGCTCCTTGCCGTCGAGATTTTTGGTCACCGCGCCAACCGGATACACATTGCACAAACCGATTTGATTGGCGCGCTCAATAATCTGGCGAATCACACCGGCATGATCAAGGCGCGGCGTGGTATTCGGCATGCAACACATCGAAGTCACGCCGCCCGCCACCGCCGCCCGCGAACCGGATTCAATATCTTCTTTCCATTCCTGACCCGGCTCGCGCAAATGCACATGCATATCAATCAGGCCGGGGCAGACAATCAGGCCGCTGGCATCGATTTCTTTTTTCGCAGCAGCGGTTTTTTTGCCGATAGCGGCAATCTTGCCGTTTTGAATCAGCACATCGGCGATTTCATCGATACCATTGGCCGGATCAATCACCCGCCCGCCGCGAATCAGCAGTTCGTTTACCATTTTGCCCTTCATAACAACTTCCCCTGCGCGCGCATGGCACTTTCGGCCTTTTCGCGGCGCTTACTGCGCGGCGAAGGCGACGATTCCGGGCTGTTGCCGCACAAAGCGGTGAGTACCGCCATGCGAATCGCCACCCCGTGTTCCACCTGATCGAGAATATGGCTGCGCGCCGAATCGGCCACCTCGGAGGCGATTTCCACACCGCGATTCATCGGCCCCGGATGCATGACCCGGCAATCGTCGGCAGCGAGTGCCAAACGCGCCGCATTTAGCCCGTAAGCTTCGTGATATTCGCGAATCGACGGAAAACAGCAATTCGAAGTCAGCCGTTCGGTTTGCATGCGCAACATATACAACACATCGGAGCCGGGAATCGCCGCATCGAAATCGTGAAACACCTCGCAACCGAACTGCTCAATGCCTCTCGGCAGCAGAGTTTTCGGCGCGACCAAGCGCACCTTGTAACCCAATTTCTGCGCCGCCAGAAGATGTGATCGCGCCACCCGCGAATGGGCGATGTCGCCGACAATGGTCATCGTTTTCCCGGCCACGCCGCCCGCCTGCACATGCAGGGTGAGCAAGTCGGTCAGCACCTGCGTCGGATGTTCGTGCGCGCCGTCACCGGCATTGACGATGGATGTATCGGGCAGAAAATCGGCGAGAAATTCGCAAGCACCGGAAATCGAATGGCGAATCACCAACACATGCGGCTGCATGGCCGCCAGTGTTTCGCCGGTATCAAGCAGCGATTCGCCTTTTTTGGTGGCGCTGGTCGAAGCGGAAATATTAATCACATCGGCGGACAGGCGTTTACCGGCGATTTCGAAGCTGGTGCGGGTGCGCGTCGAATTCTCGAAAAACAGGTTAATCACCGTTTTACCGCGCAATGTCGGCGCTTTTTTGACCGAACGGCGCGATAATTCGATAAACGATTCGCCGAGATGCACCAAATGCTCGATTTGTTGGCGCGAAAGCTGCGCGATGCCGAACAAATGTTTGAACGACGCACTCATGATTTCACCCTCCGTTGCTCAATATGCCAACCCCCTTGGCAAAGCAGCTTGACCGAGCAGCCGCTATCAGCGGCATGATTTAGACCGCTTACATCGGGTGCAATCGGTAATTCACGACCACCGCGATCCAGCAATACCGCCAAATGGATGCTGGCCGAACGCCCGTAATCGAACAGCTCGCCAAGCGCGGCGCGAATCGTGCGCCCGGTGTACAGCACATCGTCGATCAACCAGATGTTTTTGCCGTCGATATCGAAGGGCATATTGCTCGGACGCACCTCAGGGTTGGCTCCGATGGTATCCAGATCGTCGCGGTAAAAACTGATGTCGAGATTACCGCGCGCCACCGTGCGTCCGGCAGTTTCGAGGCGCTTCTGAATTTCATCGGCAACACGCGCGCCGCCGCGTTCGATGCCAATCAAATAAACCGTCGTATCGCGGTTTTTTTTGCCGCTTTTGCCAGTGATGGCCTCGGCCATACGGTCGAGCGCCGCATGCACTGCGGTGGTATCGAAAATAATATCAGCCATGTGAGCCTCCGGCATCCGGCAATCCTGAATCGTTTAACCCGTTATTTTTCAATTCGCCCTTCAATTCAGGATGGGCGGCAATAAAATCCTCAAGAATTATGGCCGCCGCCGTTTGATCAAGCTTTTCACGCACTTTTTTCTGATTCAAGCCCTGCGCAAAAAGGCGTTCCTTTGCCGTCCACGACGATAATCGCTCATCCTGCATAAACAGCGGCAATGCTGTCAGCGCAGCAAGCTCGGCTGCGGCAGCGCGGCAATCTTCCGCCTGTGCGCCTTCGCTGCCGTCCATATTGCGCGGCAGACCAATCACAATACCGTTGCAACCGAAATCGGCGGCCAATTTAAGAGCTTGTTTTGTCCAATTCATATCTTTACGGAATAGACAGGCAATGCCGCGCACGGAAAACGCCAGCTTGTCGCAAACGGCGACGCCGATGCGTTTGCCGCCGATATCGAGCGCCAATAGCGGTAGTGCTAAGGATGGAGAAAGAGGGGAATCAGTAATTGAGCAGGATGTGACTGTCATCAAAACCGAGAGTGTGCAGCGTTTCGCGGCAGGCGTCCACCATTGCGTTCATACCGGCCAGACAGGCGACGGCATTTTCACCATCCGGCGCATCCCGTTTCAACTCATCCTGCACATAACCGATAGGCCCGTCCCATGCTTCATGGCCGCTGGTCACCGATACGCTAACCTGAATATCGTGGGCTGCCAAAGCCTCCAATTCGTCGGTAAGCAGACGGTGGCAAGGGGTCAGGAAACCACAATAAATGGCGATTTTTCCGTAATGGTCGCGGCGTGGAATCAAATGCCGCCAAACACTGCGCAACGGCGCAACGCCCGTGCCGACGCCAATCAAATACACATCTTTACCGTCGTGCGGCGAAAGATCGAAACCATGCCCCATCGGTCCTTCCACTTCGACCGCCGCACCGGGTTCCAGTGCAGATAGCAGCGCCGCAATGCCCGTTCGCTGTTTGATAACGAATTCAAAACCTTCGCTGTGTTCCGGCTCCGAAGCGATGGCGAAATATCCGGGTTGCGGATCGTTCAGTCCGGGCAGGCCGAGACGTGCCACTTGGCCGGGCACAAACGGCTTCAATGCATCGCCAGAAGCCGCTTCAAGCTCCAGACGAATCACCGTATCGTCGCATTCGGGGCTGTTTAATCGCTCCGAAGCTTTGACGCGCATTAAATATGGAAGAGTATTCGACAAATCAACCCTCGCTCACGCACAATCGCGTGCAGCGCATTGCAGCGGAGAGGTAGCCAAGATGCAAGACATCATTTCAAACAACACGGCATGGCTGGAATTGCGCCTGCCCGAAAGCATTGTCGATGAACAGATGTTTGCGCAAATGTGCGAGCATCTCGATGCCGCCGGACTGGCCCTGCAAAGCGATGCCAAATCGGGGCTAAGCGAACATGTTGCATGGTTTGCCACCGGGCAGGATATTCAACAAACACGCGCCCGCATCGCTGCCGCCGCCATGCTGCTCGGCGCGCAGAATTCGGATATTTCGCTCACACTATTAAACGACGATTGGGAAACAGCATGGCAGCGCGACTGGCACGGCATGCCGATTGGTGAACGCCTATGGGTACGCCCGTCGTTTTGCGACCCTGCACCGGAAGCACGCATCGACATTGTGCTTGACCCCGGCATGGCCTTCGGCACCGGCCAGCATGCCACCACCCAACTCTGCCTACGCGCCATCGAAGACATCTGCCGACAGCAAAAACCGCAAACCATGCTCGATATGGGGGCCGGTTCCGGGATTTTGGCGATTGCCGCCGCCAAACTCGGCGCACGCAATATCGTCGCCATTGATAACGATGCCGATGCCGTCGCCGCCTGCCGCATCAATGCCGAAAACAACGGCGTGGACATGCAATCGTTGGTCGATGATGTTCCACCGCAAAACAAATTCGATCTGGTCGCAGCCAACATTCTCGCCGGACCGCTGATTGATATGGCCGCAGCACTTGCCGGATGCACGTCCGGTACATTGCTGCTTTCCGGCTTGCTGGCAACACAGGTGGATGATGTTCGCCGCAGCTACGAAGCTTCTGGCATGCGGCATGTGCAAACCGACATTCAGAATGAGTGGGCGGCGCTGTTGTTCAGCTGCGACTGTTAGCTCGCTCTGGATTCTCTGACTGCATTCAATATATCCTGAGTCGTTGCTTTGGTTTTTATGCCCGCGACATCAAATGGCGATTTTCTTTTTCCTCTTTTGGGCACGATTGAAAAAATAGAGCCATCTCTTCGGCGAATCTCAACCTCTTCATTTTGAGCCGTGTTTAATAATTCGGAAAGATTTTGCCGAGCTTCTGAATAAGTAAATACTTTCATTGCTTACTCCATAATTTCGATTTTAAGATCATGTGCAACTTGTTTCATTTTTCTATCCAGCGTTATAAGCGGACATGATAATTGTTTTGCACACTGCAAAAAGTATGCATCATAGGCATAAATATTGTATTCAACAGCCAATTTCAACGCCTGCCGAATATCAACGGGAACCAAGCGAACCGGAATTGCGCCAACCCCTTCAAATGCAGCCAACGCTTCATCTTTCGTAAGCTTGTTTCGCTTCACCATCGCAGATAATGCATTGCCAACCTCATAAGGTAATATCTCTGGAGATATGGCATTGGCTTTTGCTGTGAGTTGGATGATATGTTCCTTTTCCGGCTCATCCAAAACGACAGCTAAGAATATGTTTGTATCTGACACGATATTCATAAGAACAATTGTACAACTGTATCCTGTGTTTTGTCAATCAAGCTCCGTTTCCAATATGATGTCAGCAGCGCCTGCCGAATGGGTCACATCAAATTCACCCGCTGGTTTTGACGAATCGACCCCATCGGCGCATATTTCAGACTGGATGGTTGATGGGAGCTGGGCTTTTCTTTTCCTTCTCAACATGTAATAAGCAGGCGAGGATTCAACCACTGTGCGCTGAAGCGCACAGAATGTCTTATGGCGACTGGAAGTCGCCTCTCATTCTATTCGGAACAGGTCATTCACCCGCTCCTCCTCTTCAAAGTGATGCGCTATATACTCTTCTATCATCTTTGATGAGA
>JAJRWP010000157.1 GCA_021545645.1 Zetaproteobacteria bacterium
GCTGGGACACTGAAACGTTTACCGTCATCCGACACCATCATGAGGCAGCAACACACCATCTGCGCTGACCTCGGAGACAACCATGAACCCGGACAAGACAAATAAAAAATGCGGAGAGAGATCATTCGCAATTAGACAACAGAATACATAATTCAACCCTCCCACCCCTTTAAACTGCAAAAATCTGAGGGCTGTATGCTTATTGCTATCCAGCGACATGAATTTACCCCCGTTTTGCTAGTCAACTTTTGCTTCCCGGGCTTGCGCCCTTCCGGTGAACACATCTTTTCAGAAAACACCTCAAGACCTATATCCGCACCGCATATTTCATTCCGCCAACACAAAGCCCAAGCCGGGTAAGCTAAAGATGAATTTCCACAACGTCTTGTCCCATATCTATGGGATAAAGGCTTCTTAGGGTTTAGTCGGATACACAACATGCTGCTGTAGATAACTGTGCGGGAGTTGGCCCGGCCTTTGCTTTTACTCAGGCATGAATCCCGATACCGTCGTTCACATCGGCACCGAGGCTCTGCGTATGGTGCTGTGGCTGTCGCTGCCTATTCTGATTGTCGCGCTGCTTGTCGGTGTTGCTATTTCGCTGTTTCAGGCCGTTACCCAGATTCAGGAAATGACGCTGACGTTTGTACCTAAAATTATCGCTGTTTTCGGCAGTATGATTGTGGCTGCACCGTGGATGACCGAAACCATGGTCACCTTCACCCGCCAATTGATCGAAAGTATTCCCGGATTGTTGCGTTAGCGCGCTATGCTGCCTCCCGTTATTAGCGTCCCGGATATTATCGCCGCCATGCTGGTGCTGATCCGGGTATCCAGCATGTTGATATTTCTACCGGTTATCGGTCATCAACTGGTTCCGCTCCAAGCCAAAATTGGCCTCATCGGTATTGTTACACTGCTTATTTTTCCCATTGTCCGCCCGGCCTTGCCTGAATTGCCCGCATCACCGCTGGCGCTAACCCTCATCGCCGGACAGGAGCTGCTGATTGGCGCTATGCTGGCCATGCTGGCGCAACTTATTTTCGCATCTGTGCAACTGGCCGGACAAATCATGAGTTACCAAATGGGCATGGCCATCGCCAATGTATTCGATCCGTCCACGCAAGCCCAGATTGCTATCGTCGGTCAATTGGCCGTGGTCTTGGCTATGCTGATGTGGCTGGCTGCAGGCGCACACCATGCCATGCTGCTTGCCCTTGCCGATTCGTTCACCTTGTTTCCGGTAGGCCATTCGTGGTCGGTTTCCGGCTGGCAGGGCATATCCGATGCCGCAGCCAATATGTTTATTCTCGGTCTTCGCCTGTCTGCCCCGGTGCTGCTGTTGATGCTGTTTGCCTATACCGCACTCGGATTGCTATCGCGGGCCGTGCCGCAGATTCAGATTTTTTTCGTTAGTTTTCCACTCACCATCGGTTTGGGTTTGCTGGTATTTTCCTTGTCGCTACCTGCATTTATGTCCTTGCTGCACGATGCCTTCCAGAGCTATACAGGGCAAATCCCCACCTTTTTGCAACATCTTGCCAGCGGATAAATCATGGCCGAAGAACAAGACAAAGCCCAACAAACCGAAGACGCATCCCCGAAACGCGTCGAAGATGCGCGCAAAAAAGGCCAAGTTCCGATCAGTCGCGAACCCTCCACCGCCATCTCTTTTTTGGTGCTCTCCGGTATTGGCATCACCGGCATCGCCGCTTGGACCGGGCAGCGGCTAATGGATATGGTGGCCTATTATCTCTCCGCATCACCAGCCATGTTGCGCAGCGACGGACCCGGCATGCAGACCCTGTTATTCATGATTGGCCGCGATATGGCCGCCATTATTCTACCGCTTGTGCTGCCCATGCTGTTGTTCGGTATTCTCGCCACCTTCATCATCAGCGGCCCGGTATTCACTTTCGAAACACTCAAACCCAAGGCCTCCAAGGTCAGCCCGATGGCTGGCATAAAACGTCTTTTTTCCACCAAAGGCGCTGCCGAATTCACCAAATCGCTACTCAAACTTAGCGTCATTTCTATGACATGCTGGGTCGTTTTAGTCGATCTGATGCCGCAAATCATTCATGCCAACCGCCTCGATATTCACGCCATCGTTGATCTAGCATTAAACGGCATTCTGAAGCTGGCCGCGCTCACCGCACTGGTATTCTTTTTCATCGCTATGGCCGATGTACTCTACCAGCGCTGGGAGCATGCCAAGGGTCTGCGCATGTCGAAAAAGGAATTGCAGGACGAGAATAAAGACACTGAAGGCGACCCGCATTTGAAAGCCAAAATACGCCAAATTCAGCAGGAGCAGGCGCGCAACCGCATGATGGCCGATGTGCCCAAAGCCGATGTTGTAATTACCAACCCGACGCATATTGCTGTTGCCCTTTCTTATCAACCGGACATGCCCGGCGCACCGAAGGTTTTGGCCAAGGGCAAGGGTGTGGTGGCTGAAAAAATTAGAGAAATCGCCCGTCAACACGACATCCCGCTGCGCGAAAACAAGCCTTTGGCAAGATCCTTGTTTAAGGCTATCAAAGTCGGCCACGAAATTCCGGAAGACTTGTACGAAGCAGTCGCAGTCATTCTGGCGGAAATTTTCAGAATGCGCAGCGCACGATAGGCATAAGGGGTGACGATGCAAGCAGCAGCAACACTGGTTTTCCAGAAATTCGGACGCAATGCAGACGTGGTTCTGGCTATCGGCGTGCTCGGTATTCTGCTGATTATGATGGTGCCAATGCCGACATGGCTGATGGATGTGTTTCTAGCCGCCAATATCACCATCGGCATCATTATTCTTCTGACATCTATTTATGTGCTCAAACCGCTGGATTTTTCCGTATTTCCATCCTTGCTGCTGCTCACCACACTGTTCCGTCTGGCTCTGAATGTTGCCACCACCCGCCTGATTCTGCTGCACGGTCAGGAAGGACCGAGTGCTGCCGGGCATGTGATTGAAGGTTTCGGCCAGTTCGTTGTCGGCGGCAATACCGTGGTCGGCCTGATTCTCTTTCTTATTTTGGTACTGATTAATTTTATCGTCATCACCAAGGGTTCGACACGCATCGCCGAAGTGGCAGCGCGTTTTACCCTCGATGCCATGCCCGGCAAGCAAATGGCTATCGATGCCGACCTCAATTCAGGCTTGGTTGACGACAACGAAGCGCGCAGCCGCCGCGAGGCCGTGGCCCGCGAAGCTGAATTTTACGGCGCGATGGACGGCGCGTCGAAATTTGTGCGTGGTGATGCCATTGCCGGACTGATTATCACCGCCATCAACATTTTTGCAGGTCTGGTTATCGGAACCATGCAACAAGGCATGCCGCTGGGCGATGCGGTAAATGTGTACAGCATCTTGACCGTCGGCGACGGACTGGTTTCGCAGATTCCGGCATTGGTGATTTCCACCGCCGCCGGTATTATTATTACCCGCGCCGGTGGGGCCAGCGCCCTGCCTGAAGAACTAAGCAAACAATTCGCACAAAATCCGCGCGTGCATATGGTCGGTGCCGGTGCGCTTTTGCTCATGGCTTTGGTTCCCGGCCTGCCGTTTATTCCCTTTATGCTTTTGGCCTTAGCACTCGGCCTAACCGCATGGTATTTGCACACCGGCGAAATCGAAAATGCGGCGCAGCAACAGGCGAAAGACGTGCCCGTGGAAGCGCCGAGCGAAGCACCTATCTCCGATTTGCTCACCGTGGACCCGATTCGTTTGGAAGTCGGTTATGGCTTGATTGACTTGGTCGAATCCGGTCGCGACGGCAATCTTCTCGACCGCCTGCAAGCCGTCCGCCGTCAAATCGCCCGCGATATTGGTTTTGTATTGCCGCCGGTACACATCAAAGACAACCTGCAACTCGGCGTCGGCGAATACCGGATGCTGATTCGCGGTGCCGATATTGGCCGCTGCGAAATTCGTCCACGCAACCTTCTGGCCCTAAAAGGCCAGCAATCGGGGCCGGAAATCGAAGGCATCGCCACCCAAGAACCGGCGTTCGGCCTTCCCGCCCTGTGGATCGGCAACGATATGCGCCAGCAGGCCGAATTATCCGGGTACACCGTTGTCGATCCGGCTACCGTCATTGTCACCCATATCACCGAAATGCTGCGTCAAAACGCGCATGAAATACTCGATCGGGCGCAGGTACGGGAAATGCTCGACAACCTGTCGGAACGCCATCCCAAGGTGGTGGAAGATATGGTTCCGGCGCAGGTTTCGCACAGTCTGTTGCAGAATGTTTTGCAACGTCTGCTGGCCGAATGGGTGCCAATTCGCGATCTGATGGCGATTATTGAAACACTGGCAGATCATGCCGCCAACGCAGGCGATGTCGATGCCATGGTTGAACATGTGCGCACCCGCCTTGGCCGTTCTATCGTTCAGCAATACCTTGATGCGCAAGGTGAATTGAAGGTTTTCACCATCGATCCGCAACTGGAACAAACGATGAACGAACGTGTGGCCGTTCAGAGCGGTCTGAGTTTGCCGCTTGATATTCAGCAATGGCAGCGCTTTGCCACACAAATGACCGCTTGCGTATCACGTCACGATGTCGATGTCCCGGTCATCCTGACAGCACCGCCGCTGCGCGCGCCGTTGGCGCATGCCTTGTGCCGAATCATGCCGAGAGTGGCAATCCTTTCGGTTGCCGAGGTTCCAGCCAATATTACCGTCAACCCATTGGAGCAGGTGGGTTTATAAGATGCGAATTCGCGTTTTTACCGCCCCCCGCCTGCATCAGGCATTGTCTCTGGTGCGCAAAGAATTCGGCCCCGAAGCGATTATCCTCGATCGCCAGCAAGGCTGCGGCGAAAACGGCGAAAAAAACTGGCAGGTGCGCGCCGCACTCGACACCTCCACCGCGAAAGAAAGTCATAAAACACAGAACACAAATGCGGAAATCGACAACAGATTGCAAACATCCATGCAACATCTTGAACGTATTGTGCACGAATTCAGCCAACAGGAATCCAACACCCTGCGCGCAACCCTACAAAACGATGCCGAATGCCATTTTTTTGACGTTATGCTCCAACGTGGCGTTTCAGCCGTGCATGCTGCTGATCTGGCCCCGGCCATGGCACAAAAAAAACGCGCCGAGGCAAGCTGTCTCCACTGGGGAAAACGCCTCAACCCGCAAAAACAACGCCAAGTCGTGCTAATCAGCGGCCCCGGCGGTTCCGGAAAAACAACCATGATCGCCCATCTGGCCACCCACTTCAGCCTGCAAGGCATTCCGGTTGCTCTCGTCAGCACCGATACGGAACGCATGGCGGGTATCGATTCGCTGGCTGCCTACGCCACGGTTCTCGGCCTTGAAATGCATCCGTTTCGACATGCTCAAGATACGCAAAAAATTCTGCAACAAACCAATTCGGCACGCTTGCTGCTTATCGACAGCGAAGGATGGTCGCAGGCAAGCCAGCGAGCTTATCTGCGTCAAGGCCCACTGTGGCAGGCGCTATCCCCCAACCGGCATATGCTCCTGCTGCCCGCAAGCCTGGATGAAACCGATGGTATGGCGCTGCTTAACGCCGCCAACGGTCTCAAGATCAGCGATTTGCTGCTCAGCAAACTCGATGAGACATCCGGTATCGGCAAGGTGGTCAATTGGGCGGCGGCATCACGTTTACCGCTGTCTTATTGCAGCTTCGGACCCGGCGTTCCCGAGCAGTTGGGCTGGCTGAATAGCACAACGTTGGCCACGTTACTGGATAAAAAACACGCCAAGGAGGCGGCATGAATCAGCCAGCAATACAGTCGAAAACAACGCCGCGAGTGATCGCTATTGCCAGCGGCAAAGGCGGTGTCGGCAAAACATTCTTTTCGCTGCAACTGGCAGCACGATCGGCAAAACAAGGCAAGCGTGTGCTGTTGATGGATGCCGACTTGGGGCTGGCCAATGTCGATGTCATGCTGGGGATTTCGGCCTCTTGCTCTATCCATCAGGTGCTGGAAGGCAAGGTCCATTTGCAGGATATTATTGTTGATAGCGGGCATGGTTTTGACGTTTTGCCCGGCGGCTCGGGCCTGCATGGCCTGACTGCATTGGCTGTGCATCAGCAGCAATTGATTCTGGATGAAATGGCCGACTTGGGCAGCAACTACGATTTGATTATCATCGATACGGCTGCCGGTATCGGCGATAACGTGCTGTATTTTGTTTCCGCATCTGAAAGCGCACTGATTGTCCTCAGTCCGGACCCGACATCGCTAACCGATGCCTATGCGCTGATTAAAGTGCTGTCGCAACAACGGGATATGGATCATTTTATGGTCGTTGTGAATCAGGCTGATGAGGTGGAATCGCAAATCGTTTTTCGCCGCCTGCTCTCCGTTGCCGATCGCTATTTAGATGTCAACTTGGATTTCATGGGCTTTCTACCCCACAACAAATCGGTGAGAAACAGCATTCAAGCGCAAACGCCCCTATCATTAAACATGCCGAGTAGCCTTGATTCCGCGCTGGATGCGGTATTGCAGCAACCGCGCGATTTATCACGCAGCGGCGGCCTACGGTTTTTCTGGCAACACAGCCTGCACAGCGCCCTGAATGACGAACAACACATGGAAGATACCACGCCGCAAGCACTAAAGCAGGGAGGAAGCCGCTAATGAATGTGCGTGACGCAACAATTTACGGTATCTGCCTAGGTTTACTGAGCGGCATGGTCATTACCCTGCTATTCGACCTTGATTTGGCCGATGCCGCATACCGCATACTGATTTTATCGATTGGCGGCGGCTGGATGGGCATGCTGCTGGCTTGGTTGAATTCGCTACTGCAACCGGAAACAGAAAACACCGCCGAACAGGCGGAGAAATACCGCTCATGAACACCACAGCCTACCAGCGAAAACAGGACGATACGGCCTACAATGCCGAGCAATTGCTGGAGGAATACCTGCCGATGATCCGTTACCACGCCGGACAACTTATCCGCCGCGTACCAAACACCATAGAAATGGATGACCTGATTGACTCCGGCGTTCTCGGCCTGCTCGATGCCGCGCAACGCTTCGATTCATCGCGCGATGTGCAATTTAAAACATTCGCCGGCTACCGGGTGCGCGGTGCGATGATTGATTATATCCGCGAATTCGACTGGCTGCCGCGCGGACTGCGCGATTCGTCCAAGCAACTACAGCGCGCCATGCTTGAACTGGAGCAACGCTACGGCAGACCCGCCGAAGAACAGGAAATAGCTGCGCATCTCGGCGTTCAAATCGATGAATACCGCAACCGCCTGCAACAGGTGCGCGGCATGGCCATCGTTTATTTCGACGATCTTCCGGTGATCGGCGACGATGAAGATGTATTGGATATTCTCGAATCCATAGAGAATGTCCATGAACAACGTCCGGAAAACCAAACTGCAATTCGTCAATTCTCTGACAGGTTAGCTGAGTGTATCGAAAAGCTACCGATGCGAGAACGCATTCTGCTCACCCTTTATTATTTTGAAGAATTGAATATGAAGGAAGTGGCATTAATTCTCAACCTGACCGAATCGCGCATTTCCCAGATTCATTCGCAGATGGTATTGCGTATCCGCAGTATGCTTAAGCTCGATATTGCAGAGGAGAACTAAATCATGTCCGATGCACTTCTTTCCCTCAGCGCCGATACAGCCAACATCTATGCCGTATTATTCGACATGTTAATCATCGTCGCTATCGGCGGTTTGTGGCTGATGTGGGCACGCAACCTCAGCCGTCAGAAAAATGTCGAAACCATGCTGTCCACCGCATCGAATCAACTTGAAGAAGCCAGTCGGCATCTGGAAAGTGCCCTGAAAGAAATCCAACAGCTGCAACAAAACAACAGTACTCCACCATTAAAAACAGACAATAAGACAAGC
>JAJRWP010000158.1 GCA_021545645.1 Zetaproteobacteria bacterium
GCTGGGACACTGAAACGTTTACCGTCATCCGACACCATCATGAGGCAGCAACACACCATCTGCGCTGACCTCGGAGACAACCATGAACCCGGACAAGACAAATAAAAAATGCGGAGAGAGATCATTCGCAATTAGACAACACAATACTTAATTATTTGACAGGCAAGGCTTCACAGGTCAATTTAAAGATGTGCTGAATTCCGTAAAATACGGGAGCAGTATACTTATTTGAAACTTTTTATTGGCTGTTATTGTTTTGTGATGATTCAAAGCGAGTGGCATTGTGTATTGTTTTTGTCCATATTTACCTACACTTATAATTTGGAGCGGGTGAAGGGAATCGAACCCTCGTATTCAGCTTGGGAAGCTGCTGCACTACCATTGTGCTACACCCGCATGAGCCATTGCGCGCCGCTGCCGTGAATATACGAACAGGCAATCCTTAAATCCCGAAACGTGGCAGCCATGCATCGGTATAGTCGTTAATTTCCGAATATACCTCGCGAAAAACATTTGCTGGTTGACCGACCGGATCGATGATATCAACACCGTTATCCGGTTGCGACAATAGCAAAACCTTGCCGATACCGGTCGGATTAAGCTGGCCGATGTGCTTGCGTTGCCGGTTTGTCATGACCCATACTAGCGCCGCGCGTTGTATATCTTGTGGAGAAAACGGCGTGGAACGGTGTGCGGAAAGATCGACACCGAATTCGGCAGCGACATGCTGGGCAGTATCCGGAACCGGCTGGCTGCCGATATTTTGTAGGCCGCGACTGAATACCTCGGCATAAACACCGGCATGTTCCAATTTTTGCCGCAAGACATGCTCGGCAAACGGGCTGCGGCAAAGATTGCCGGTACACACAACAAGAATTGGCGAAGGCAGCAGCATCGGCGCTATTGCTGTTGCGCAGGCAGCAACCAGATGGCCTGACCGCTTTCCTGATGGATGCGCTCCAGCATTTGGCGGTGCGCATGCATATCTTCGTCGGCAATTGGCAGCGCGGCGCGGCGCATCAAGTTTGCTGTTTCGGCTTTTTCGGTGCGTCCGCTGCTTGTTTCCGGTAATTGTACGAAATTGGAGGCCGGATGCGGTGTGGCTTCCATATCCAGAGAGAATTGTTTGCCACCGGTCATCGCCAGATACATTTCGGCGAGTAATTCGGCATCAAGCAGTGCGCCGTGCAGGGTGCGGTGACCACGCGCCACCTGATAACGGTCGCACAAGGCATCGAGATTGTTGCGCTGTTGCGGGTGGCGTTTGCGTGCCATTTCCAGCGAATCAATCACCGGTATGTCATTGATACCGGGCAGATCGGCAAGACGCAGCTCCTGCATTAAAAAACCGAGATCGAAGGCTGCATTGTGAATGACCAGCGTCGCGCCTTCGATGAAATCAAGAAATGCTTCGCCGATGTCGGCAAAACGCGGCGCGTCTTTCACATCCTTGTCGCTGATGCCGTGGATGCGCACCACCTCTTCGGGAATATGGCGATCGGGATTGATGTAGTAATGAAACACTTGCTCGCGGTCGATATGCCGATTGGCTACGCGAATAGCGCCGACTTCCACGATGCGGTCACCATTTAACGGCGATAAGCAGGTGGTTTCGGTATCCAACATGATGAGTTGCATGGGTGGAGTATAGACGGCTTAATTGATTTGCAAAGCTGCGTTTACGGCAGTGACGGCAGGGCTTTTTTTACGGTGTTTTTACTATCGTCGAACCAGCGGCCGGGAAGGCTGATGAGCTGTTCCAGCAAGCCGGATTCGGGAAGCCCCGCCTGCTTCGGGCTAACCGCTTCGACCTTGGCATTGTATAGCGGACCATGCACATGATAGATCTTGCGGAAGACGCTTTTTGCCGGGCCCAGAATCACATCGCGCAACAACGGAATCATGCGTATAAACGAATCCAGATTTTGCAGCGGGCGGGCCGTAACATACAAATCAACACGCCCGTCGGCGAGATTGATGTTTCCCTTGCCGGCCAAATCCAAGGCTGAAGCGCGCATGGCAAGTCGGCGAATTTCCGCTTTTTCACCGCGCACTGTGGATTCAAGTTGCAGGCGTTTATACAACATGCCGGGGCCGCTAATATCCTTGCGTTTGCCGGTCAGAAACCTCGGCAAATCGCTTAAGCTGAGAACGGCCAGCAGCTTGGTCATGGTCCCGCCTTCAAGAATACGCCCGTTGTTGGAACGCAAGCGCAAGCGGCCATGCATGCCGTTCCACCAAGGCTTGTCTTCTTGAATCAGTCCGCTGCCGGACCACAGCGCATGCACCATGCCGCCTTTAAATAGCCGGGAGGCATCCAAACGATGGATGATTTGGCTGAAATCGCCGCTGATATTGGCAAAACCTGTCCAACGCAGGCCGCCACCTGCTTGCGGTTGCAAAACAGCGGATAAATGCAGCGTCTGACCGAGAACTTGTCCCGTCAGGTGGCGAATATCGACTTTGCCATTGTCGGCAAGATGGAAAAGCAGGCGCACGCGCTGCATCGAAAATTGCGCCGCATCCAGTGCATCGGCTTCCAGCGAGCCAATGCCCTGCGAAGAGGATGCAAAATTAACACGCACCCCACGAATCGACACCGCATCCCAACGAATGCGGCTAAAATTGCCGCGCATGACCCATTTACGTTTTACCGTATTGCCCAAGGGTTTGTGCGTTAGCTTGCGCATTTTCGGCATGTGTTGCGGTAGCGCGGCCTGATCCAGAAAATCGGAATTGATGTTGATTTCCAGCGGCGCATTGTCGAAAGGTGCAGTGATGGAAACGGCACCGCTAAATGCCGGTGTTTGCAGGGCGCTGATATGCAGGGCAAGTCGTTTTTCATTGATACTACCGTTGCCGCTGATAAACGGTGCGCCACCGGTACTCTGCAGGCGGTGCATGACGACGCCGGTTTCGTTCTGGTCGCCACGCATGGTGAGTGCGTACGGTTTGCCGATGTCCTTGTTTGATCCGAGCAGGTGTTGCCATGCGGCATCGTCGAGATTAGCAGTGAATGTCCATGCATCTTTTTTCTGTTGCTCAGTGTTGAATTCCAGCAGTGCTTTGTAATGGCCCGATGCGCTATCCAGCGGCAGGTGGAAACGCATTGCCAGTTCGGCAAAATCGCCTGTTGATTGAAGCCGCAATCCGGCCAGTTGCCACGTTTCTAGGGCATCTTTTTTCAGTTGCATATCGAATATACCGTCAAGGCCGCTGTAGTGCATATTCATATGTGAGAAATGCAGTGCGCCATCGGCCTGCCAGTGCAAAATTCCGCCACTCAGACTTACCGCCTGCTGCATGATTTCAATGCGCCACTGCGATTTTGGCGTTAATTTGGCTTCGCCCCTGTCGGGGAATGCCGCAGCCATCGGCCAAGTGAAATTAAATTGCGCCTCGGCCTGTGCGCTATGCCAAACGACTTGCGGCATGCCGCCCGGATTCAACCATTGTTCGCAACGA
>JAJRWP010000159.1 GCA_021545645.1 Zetaproteobacteria bacterium
ACGATTTTACCCTCGGCATGCGCCTCGCTGAGAATACGTCCGGCTTCCGAACCGCGCCCGTCGCCGATTAGCAAAGATTCACGGTTCAGCCAACGCTGTTCAGCCGTTCTACGCTCGCTTTCGAGCAGCGCATCCTGTTCAAACAGTAAAAATACCTGCACCACGGTTTCGTCGTCCCGCCACGGTGTTGTTTTGGCTGCACTTTGCCCAAAAATGCCTGTTTCGGCATGCGCAAGCAGCCACGCCGCCAGCGGATATTCATGCACCGCTTGCAAAATTTCGCCAAATTCAGCAACAATCTCTTCCGGGGCATTGAGTAATTTATCCAGTCGTTTGGCATCAGTCGCCCACTTCAACCACAGGCCCTGACCGCTTTTTTCGGCCATATCGCGCAGTGCTAGACGCGCCCAGCTGCGTTTCAGCAGGTGATCGCTCAAGTTGTCCGTTGCCAGTTCGGCCAACACATCCGGCGCGCTTGCCTGCGCTGATTCGGATAAAACCTGACGCATGCGCGGCAGCAATTCGATTTCCAGCCCGTAAGCGGTGACCATATGCGCTGCATCGGAAAAAATATCGCGTTTGGGTTGCCGCCGGAAAAACGTCAACGGCGTAAGCGGCACAGCCAGAACCCGAATCAAGCGGCCACGATCCGCATCGGATAAGCCATCCACCTGCTGTTCGGCAAAGTCTTGCAACAGCCAGTGATAACTCGCCCCCAACACATGCACCATGACCAAATCCAGCATATCGGCGTGTTCATCGGGCAGTTGCCGAATCTCCTTCCGGATCATCCTGATCATCAAAATATTGACCGCAGCCAACCATTGCAGACGTAAATCAAGCTCCGACAAAGCCGCCTGCGATGGGTCCAGCGGTGATGCCCAAGCCTTTTTCCAAGTCTCGTGCAAAAAACGCCGCAACAACGTTGCACCTTGCTTGTCGGTACACCAATGATGCAAAAAATGCGAGGGTAAATGCGGTTGATTGGCGCGCAAGGTCTGCATCATGGCGCGCGAATGTGCGTTTTGTTGCGGCAAGGTGTGCGCGGAAACCGTGACCCCTTCGATCATGTATTGCACCATCAATTCACGCAGACGACGCACAAACAGCGCCGCTTGACTAGCCATATCAGGGTGAATACCGAACGGGATGTATTCGGATGCGTCTTCACCAGCCGTCACCAGCGGCATTTGACGCATTGGAATACGGCATAGCCGAACAGGCTCGTCACCCTGTTTCGCGACATCCTGTAGCAATGCCGACCGCGCGCGCATTTCCCTAACCGACAACATGTGCAACTCCTTCATTAAAACACCGAAAAGCGGCCCATACGCCTTTCCGCGTGAACTCAAGCAGAACAGCATCGCCGATTTTTTCAGGCATGTAAACCATCATGCTGTTTTACAGCGCCTGTACAGCCTTCTAGCTTCCCGCATATGCGCTTTCTGATCATTCAACACCTGTCTATCGAACCGCCAGCACTGATCGGTGAAATACTGTGCGCCGCAGGCCATGCATTGCACTATGTTCATATCGATGAAGGCGATGCGCTGCCTGAAAATACCGCTGATTTTTCCGCTGTTGTCATCATGGGCGGACCGCAATCGGCCAACGATACCCACCTCGCTTATATTGATAACGAACTTCGCTGGCTAAGCAAAGCACTGGCCGACGGCATGCCGATGCTGGGCATCTGCCTCGGCGCGCAAATGATGGCCAAAGCTGCGGCGGCGGAAATTACACGTTCGCCGGTGCGCGAACTGGGCTGGTATCCGGTTTTTCCAACTTCGGCAAGTCGCAACGATCCGTTATTTGCCGATTTGCCCAGTACCGGATTACAGGTTTTTCAGTGGCATGGCGAAACCTTTTCGCTGCCCGCACAGGCAAGCCTTGTCGCCACCCATCCCGATGTGCCGCAACAGGTATTCCGCCTCAAACAAGCCCAATACGGCCTGCAATGCCATGTCGAGGTCGATGAATCAATCATTCACACATGGATTGCAGCGGGCGATAGCGAACGCGATGCTCTGGGCGAATCCACTATCGCCGCCCTGCATAATGAAACCGCGCAACATCTCGATGCCATGCGTCTGTTCTGTCGCCAAATGGTCAAAAACTGGCTGGCACTAATCGATTGAAAAAGCCTACCAGCGGCAACCCGTCAGTGGTTGGCCATATCCTCTTCGGGATAAGAACTGATGTTGTGAATTGCCAGATCCGCACCCTGATATTCGTCCTCTTCGGAAAGACGCAGGCCGAAAAACAACAGAATCAAACCGTAAATAACGAAACCCTCGAAAACGGCAATCGATACTCCAGTCAGTGTGCCGATAAGTTGACTCAAGAACGTCACCCCGCCGACGCCGCCCATGGCCACAGAACCGAAAATTCCAGCGGCAATACCGCCCCATGCGCCGCAAAAACCGTGCAAAGGAATCACTCCGAGCACATCGTCGAGCTTCAATTTATTCTGCACGAACTGGAAACCGTAAACAAAACCGGAACCGGCGACCACGCCGATGAACAACGCGCCCAGTGGATGCACAATATCGGAACCGGCACAAATCGCCACCAGCCCGGCCAATGCGCCATTGTGTACAAAACCGGGATCGTTTTTACCGGCCACCAGCGCTGCCAGCAAACCGCCGACCATGGCCAGCAGCGAATTAATCGCTACCAAGCCCGATGTTTGATCGCCCGTACCCGCGCTCATCACATTAAATCCAAACCAACCGACACAAAGTATCCACGAGCCCAAGGCCAGAAACGGAATATTCGACGGCAAAATCGCATTCACACCGCCATCGGCCCGGTAGCGGCCTTTGCGTGCGCCAAGAATAGCCACCGCGCCGAGCGCCAGAAAACCACCCATCGCATGTACCACAACCGAGCCTGCAAAATCATGGAATTGCGCACCGAAATTCGTTTCCAACCAAGCCTGATAACCAAAATTACCGCCCCAAATCAAACCTTCGTAAAACGGGTAAATCAAGCCAACGATAATCACCGTGGCCAAGGCATTCGGCCAGAAACGCACCCGCTCGGTGATGCCGCCGGAAATAATCGCCGGAACCGCCGCCGCAAAGGTCAGTAAAAAGAAGAAATGCACCAGTTCATAACCGTTGGAACCACCACCGATTGCCATTAATTTTGGAACCGGTTCAAAAAACGTAATGCCGTAAGCGATAGAAAAACCGACAAAGAAATACGCCACCGTGGAAAACCCGAAATCGGTAATTACACGAATCAGTGCATTGACCTGGTTTTTCCGGCGCACCGTGCCCACTTCGAGAAAAGCGAATCCGGCATGCATGGCCAGCACCATGGCCGCACCCATGGTTAAAAAGAAAACGTCGAAACCTGCTGTGTTCATTTGAATCATCCCTCCCGAGATTTTATTGCGTTAAATATCTAAGATAATGCTTCCACATCTTCTTCGCCGGTACGAATGCGGATCACCCGCTCCACTGGCTCAACGAATATCTTACCGTCGCCCACTTTGCCGGTATTGGCAGCGCGGCAAATGGCCTCGACAGTGCTATCCACCATCTCATCGGTAACAATGATGGATATTTTCACCTTGGGCAAAAAATCGACACTGTATTCAGCCCCGCGATACAATTCGGTATGCCCCTTTTGCCGACCATGACCCTTGACCTCACTGACCGTCATGCCGGAAATACCGTTTTCCACCAAGGCATGTTTGATTTCTTCAAGCTTAAACGGTTTGATAACCGCAGTGATTTTTTTCATCGTTTTCCCTTCCTGTGCGGCTATATCGGCACACCGCCCGTCATCGTTCGTACAAAACCCCGCTACGATAAAGAAAAAAGACGAAAATAAAAGATAAAATCCGTATAACAGCTGACGTGGAGTTGCATACCCGGGGAAAAAGAAAAGCGGCCCGAAGGCCGCTTCCCGTGAATGTCATTGCCTGAGGGCGGTGGAAAACATGGCGCCGACATTCAATTCCTAGGTAAAACGATGTTATTCGTATACCTGCTCGCCATGCTGCGTGATGTCCAGACCTTCACGCTCTTCGTCTTCGCTAACACGCAAACCAATCAGCATGTCGATGACTTTAAGAATCACAAACGTCACCACGGCATCGTATGCAATCGTGTACAACACGGCTTTCGCCTGCGCGCCCAATTGCGAGGCCATGGTCATGCCTTCGGCAAAACCGACACCGCCGAAAGCAGCACTGGCAAACACACCGGTCAGCATTGCACCGACAATACCGCCCATCGCATGCACACCGAAGGCATCCAGCGAATCATCATAACCGAGCATTTTCTTGAGACTGGAAACCGCCCAGAAACAGACGACACCAGCAGCTAAGCCAATCGCCAGCGCGCCAATCGGACCGACATAACCGGATGCCGGGGTAATCGCCACCAAACCGGCAACCGCACCGGAACAAGCACCCAGCAGACTTGGTTTCTTATAGACAATCCATTCGGCAAAGGTCCAAGCCAAAACAGCCATCGCCGTGGCAATCTGGGTGACCAGCATGGCCATACCGGCCGTGCCGTCCGCAGCCAGTTCCGAACCGGCATTGAAACCGAACCAGCCGACCCACAACAAGGCCGCACCAATCATGGTCAAGGTCAAATTATGCGGCAACATGGCTTCTTTCGGATAACCAACACGCTTGCCGAGCACCAGCGCACACACCAAACCAGCAACACCAGCATTGATATGCACCACCGTACCACCGGCAAAATCAAGCACCCCGTCGTTGGCAAACAAACCGCCGCCCCACACCCAGTGGGTGACCGGTGCATAAACTGCCAGCACCCAGACTGCCATGAATGCCAGAATCGCCGAGAACTTCATGCGATCGGCAAACGCACCGACAATCAATACCGGAGTAATAATAGCAAAGGTCATCTGGAAGGTAACGAATACGGTTTCGGGAATCGTACCGGTCAGCGAATCGGCATTTACGCCGCTTAAGAATGCCTTGGACAAACCGCCGATAAAGCCGCTGCCTTCGGTAAAGGCCAGCGAATAACCGCAAACCACCCACAAAATACTCATCAATGCGGCAATCGCGATGGTCTGCATGCAAATCGACAGCACATTCTTTTTGCGCACCATGCCGCCGTAGAACAATGCCAGTCCCGGCAAGGTCATCAGCAACACCAGTGCGGTGGCGGTAATCATCCAGGCTGTATCGCCGGAATCAAGTTTGGCCGCTTCTTCTGCTAGGGCCAACCCCGGCGTCATCAGCAATGCAGGCAATGCAACCCACATGGATAAAAATAGTTTACGCATCATCATGTCTCCTCGTTTAGTTTAATAAAATCGATTGTTGCTTGAATGCTGCTTAAATCGCCGCCGCGTCTTCTTCGCCGGTGCGAATGCGCACGGTGCGTGCCACATCAATCACGAAGATTTTGCCGTCGCCGACCTTTTCGGTGCGCGCAGCAGCAACAATGGCATCGACCACCGCATCCACCTGCTCGCTCTCGACGACCACGGTCAATTCAACTTTAGGCACAAAATCCACCTGATATTCGGAACCGCGATAAAGCTCGGTATGCCCTTTTTGACGGCCATGGCCGCGAACCTCGGCTACAGTCATCCCGGAAACACCCAACGCAACCAGCGCTTCCTTCACTTCATCCAGCTTAAAAGGCTTAAGTATCGCCTTGATCATTTTCATCATTTGTCTCCTTATTCAAAATTCTGTTGTTGAATGCTCATGGATGGGAGATGCGCACAGGCATCCCCCACCCGCATTGCTTTTAATATGAAAAATTCACTGCTGCGATGAATTCTTTCCTCGTCGCCGTGCCGTAGATATAACGCTCGCCATCGGAGGATTTGCCAACCAGCGGCAACGTGGCGGTCAAAGACGGCGTGACTGTGACGCCGGAAATATCAATATCTTTGCTGATTGCAAGCGTCAGAAGATTCAGGCCGCTTTTGTATTTATCCAGCCCGGCAGTCACCGGACGCTTGGTAATATCTTTCTTCCAGCTAACGAATGAAAGGGTTCCGGCAAGATCAGCGCCGCCCACAGACGTGCCCAGACCAAAATCCACCCACACATCACCTGTCTTGTAGAAACCCGAAGTGTTTCCCTTCACCGTATAATAAACCGTTACCGACGGCGACAGAATTGCATTGTCGTAGGATAGGCCAACATAGGTTTCGACAAAATTGGAGTGCGAATCATACATATAGGTGTAGTAGATGCCGCCCAAGGAATAACCCAGATCGCCGAAGCTTCCCGAATAATCCAGCGTCCAATCGAACTCTTCGACACTTTTATTCAAGGTTTGTGGATCCGGTGAAGGATAGGAATTGGAGAACCACATGGAAGCGGAAAAATCGCCAATACCGATGCCAACATCACCCTGCACGGCCGGACGGCTGCCACCCGACGTATCGGTGCTCTGCACCACGCCACGCCATACATATTGGCTGGCAACGCCGATATCGCCGGTCAGTTCCATACCAAACGGCTGGTGCTTATCGGCATGATCGTATTTCATATCGTCGGCAAATGCCGGAGATGCCAAAAGACCCGATCCGAACAACCCGGCCATGGCAATAGCCAAATAACGTTTGTTGATTTTCATGTTTTCACCTCAATTGTTAAAATTTAACCACGCCAAGCATGATCGTCTGCCAAATATATAGCAGGCTATGTGCCAAGTTCATTATATCCACATAACTTATTGTTTTTATTATAATAACCTGATAAATACAGATAAATAAACAAGCCGATACCGCATAATATTTATGCATATACTATTTTTTATGCTCAATTTTTAGCCTATTAGGACTGTGGCGAAGCTGCCAAGGGCTGCTAGGCTTGCCGCTTAAATCCTATCAAGCAGAGGCAACAGATCATGGAAACACAACAACTGGCATGGGGCATTGGTTTTGCCTGCATGATGTATGTCATCGGCAACGGTGTCTGGATCAATCATCTGGCACGGCAAAAACCGTGGGCAGGCTGGCTCATGTGGTTTGCCGCCTCGCTTATTGTCATCGTTAGCGGTGCATTTATCGAAACCCGGCTGGCCAACGAACCGCTTGGCCTGTGGCAACAAATTACCGGCGTGGATAAAGAAAACCACTGGATCGCACTCACCTTGTTTGCACTGATGAGCACACCGGGAGCTGCCAGTGTGATTTTCCGGTTGGATACCCTGTGGACGCGCATGGCACTGATTGTTCCGGCTGTTGTGGTGTTTATTCCGGTCGGCATGCAGTTGGGCGGCGGTAATAATATTGTTGCCGGCCTCGGCCTAACACTGGCCGTCTGCGCCCTCATCGGTGTCTGGCAAATCATGCTGGACATCGAACCGCTGGACAAAAAGAAACAAGCAGCATGAAACACGCCAACAAACGGGCGGCAACGCTGGTCGAGGCGCTGCCCTATTTGCAACGCTTCGCCGATCAGACCGTGGTCATTAAATACGGCGGCAATGCCATGGTCGAAGATGAATTGAAAACCAGTTTCGCCACCGACATCACACTGCTCAAACAAGTCGGCATCAATCCGGTTGTTGTGCACGGCGGCGGCCCGCAGATTGGCAATATGCTCGATAAAGTCGGTAAACAGGCGCAATTTATTTCCGGCATGCGGGTGACCGACAGCGAAACCATGGACGTGGTTGAAATGGTACTGGCCGGACGGGTGAATAAAGAAATCGTCGCCAATATCAATCGCGCTGGCGGCAAAGCAGTCGGCCTGTCCGGCAAGGACGGCGGCCTGATTTGCGCACGCAAGTTGAAAATCAAGAACAACACCGACAATCCGGAGCTAAATGTACCGGAAATCATTGATCTCGGTCACGTCGGCGAGGTGAAAAGCATCAATACCGGCATTCTCGAACTGCTTGAGCAGGATCGTTTTGTGCCGGTGATTGCTCCTATTGGTTACCATAAAGACGAAGGCCAGAGCTACAATATCAATGCCGATTTGGTCGCCGGTGCGATTGCTGCCGAATTGGGCGCGGCCAAGTTGGTGCTGCTTACCGATGTGGCCGGCGTGCTTGATAACAACGGGCAACTGTGTTCGCAACTCGACAACGAACAGGCGCGAAGCATGATTGCCAGCGGGGAAATCGGTGGCGGCATGATTCCCAAAGTGAATTGCTGCCTTGATGCGGTCGAACACGGGGTGAGCAACGCGCACATCATCGACGGACGCATTCCGCATGCCGTACTGCTGGAAATCCTCACCGACGAAGGCATCGGCACGGTATTCGCCGCAGCCTGAGTTTGCGCGAAAGCGCGCGCTGGCTGCTACAATAAAGCCATGCCGGAATCGAAAAACGCCCTCATCGAAGCCATGCAGCAGGCGGATTTTTATCCGCATGCGGTGGATCGTATCACCATGCTGCAAACCCATGCGGCGTGGGTGTTTTTAACCGGAGAATTTGCCTACAAACTGAAAAAGCCGGTTGATTTCGGCTTTCTCGATTTTTCCACACTGGCCAAACGCCAATACTTTTGCGCCGAGGAGCTGCGCCTGAATCAACGGCTGGCCGCCGATTTATACCTCGAAGTATTGCCAATCAGCGAAGACAGCAACGGTTGTTTTTCACTTGGCGACAGCAATAACATCTGCGATTACTGCTTGAAAATGCGGCAATTCCCGCAAAGCGACCTGCTCGGCGAACGCCTGCAAAAAAACTGCTTCCATCCCCAATGGATGGATGCACTGGCTGAAAATATCGCTTGTTTCCACGCACAATCCGGCGCATCCGCCGATGCCCGCCACTACGGGCAAAAAAACATCCTGCAGCAACACATTCACGCATCGCTGGATGTCGCGGCGCAACACCTTGACCGTGTTATCGGCAAATCAGCACTGCAAGAACTCCGCCAACGCAGCAAAATGCAGATTGAACAACATGCAAAGCTGTTTGGCAAACGCATCGCCGCCGGGCGTATCCGCGATTGCCACGGCGACCTGCATCTGGGCAATATTGCCTTGTTGCATGGGCAACCGCTGGTCTTCGACTGCATCGAATTCAATGCCGAATACCGAATCATCGACACCTTGAACGACGCGGCATTTCTCATCATGGATTGCCAAGCGCGCGGCCATCCGGAACTGGCTTTCCGTTTTCTTTCCCGCTATCTCGAATTCAGCGGCGATTATGCGGGCATACCGCTTTTACCGCTGTTCCTTTGCTACCGCGCCGGGGTGCGCGGCAAAGTCGCCTGCCTGCTGGCCGATGATGCCGACATCGAAAAAAGCGAACGGCAAAACAAACTCGATGAAGCCGCACATTATTTCGCACTGGCCGGGAAGTGTTTAGAAAAGGAAAAACCCCATTTATTCGCCATCGGCGGCCTGTCGGGCAGCGGCAAAAGTCATCTGGCGTTGCAAGCTTGCGGCATTGAAACAGCCGTCATTATTCGCTCCGATGCCACACGCAAACGCATTGCAAAACAACACCCCGACACCCCCCTCTACAGCGACATGATGAGCGAATACACCTATCAAAGCATGTTCACATCTGCAAAACAGCTGATCGAAGCCGGTTTTTCGGTCATCCTTGATGCCACCTTCTTGAAATACGAATACAGGCAGCAAGCGCGCCACATTGCGGCGCAAACAGGTGTCAATTTCAGCATGTTCTGGTTGGATGTGCCTGAAAAAACATTGCGCCGCAATATCGCGCGCCGCGCAAGCAAAGAAAACGACATTTCCGATGCCGATCTTGCCGTCCTAACGCGCCAATTGGCGACCTATCAACGTCCGCAGGAAGATGGTATTCAGTTCCTGTCCAGCGCTGCTGCATGGCCGGATAAAAATACCGAAAAAACACGCTAAAAAACGATTCAAGCAACAAAGAAGACGACCGAAGCCGCCTTTTTTATAAAAAAAATCACATATCAGTCGTGCATCATTTGTTCGCTTTCGGACAGCGAACGCTCAAATGCCGGACGCTCGAACAAGCGGTCCATATATGCTTCCAAATGGCTCCATTTGGCGGTATCAACCTTCATATGCGACAAACGCCACAAAATCGGTGCCAGCGAAACATCGGCCAAGGTATAACCATCGCCGACAAAATAATCCTGGCGTGCCAAATAGGTATCCAAAGCTTCGAAATAATCGCAGATCTTCTTTTTCGCTTCACCTTTACCACCGGCTTTTTCAAGCTCTTCGTAAAGCGGAAACAATTCTTGCTCAATACGAATCACGGCCAGACGCATATGCGCCCGTTCGGCAGGTGAACCGGGTTTCAGCGGTGGATGCGGATAACGTTCGTCGAGGTATTCGTTGACCACCGATGCCTCGAATAAAATCGTGTCGCGATCTTCCAGCGTCGGCAACTTGGCCGCTGGATTAATATCGAGCAGCGCCTGCGGGGAATCGTTATCCTCCACATCAATAATCTCGCTGGGAAGCTCCTTCTCGGCGAGAACAATGCGTGTGCGGTGGGAATCGGGACTAACCGGGTCCGAATAAAGCTTGATCATGCATAAACCTCCAGTGGCGGGCGCGGCACTATAGCGTTTATGGCTGAAAAATAAAGGATTTATATCGGCAACTGCATCAAAAATGCGACAATGTGGCGATTCTGGACCATTTTCTATGCCTCGCCACGACGCACACCCATCAGTTGCGCCTGAATAAAAGCATCAATATCGCCATCGAGAAAAGCTTGCGTGTTGCCGGTTTCCATACCCGTACGCAAATCCTTAATACGTGATTGATCAAGCACATAGGAACGAATTTGATGCCCCCAGCCGATGTCGGATTTGGCATCCTCCATCTCCTGCTTTTCGGCCTTCTGCTTGTCCAGTTCGAATTCGTACAGGCGCGCCTTGAGCATTTTCCACGCCGCCGCCCGGTTTTTATGCTGACTGCGATCACTCTGGCATTGCACCACAATGCCGGTCGGCTCATGTGTCAAACGGATCGCCGAATCGGTTTTGTTGATATGCTGGCCGCCCGCACCGGAAGCACGGTAGGTATCCACACGCACCTCGGATTCGTCGATGTCGATTTCGATGTCGCGATCAATATCGGGATAAGCAAAAACCGAAGCAAACGACGTATGCCGCCGATTGCCGGAATCGAACGGCGATTTGCGCACCAACCGGTGAATACCCACCTCGGCACGCAGCAATCCGAAGGCATACTCCCCCTTCACCGATACCGTTGCCGATTTAATCCCCGCTTCTTCACCAGCCGTACATTCCATCAGTTCGGTGCTAAAACCCTTGCGCTCGGCCCAGCGCAAATACATGCGCAGCAACATCTCGGCCCAATCCTGCGCCTCAGTGCCACCGGCCCCGGCATGTACCTCGACAAACGCACTCTCGGCATCGTTTTCGCCGCCAAGCATGCATTCCATTTCCAGTGCGGCGATTTTTTCTTCGATAGCATCCAAAGCCAGAGCCGCTTCGTACTGTGTTTGCTTATCGCCTTCTTCCGCACCCATTTCGAAAAGCATTGCCTGCTCTTCAAGCCCTTCATTGGCCCCGAAAAACGCCTTAAGCGAACGTTCCAGACGCGTGCGCTTCTGCATCACCGCCTGCGCTTGCTCCTGATCGTCCCACAGGCTCGGATCTTCGATACGCGCGGAAAGCTCGATCAGATCGTGTTCTTTGCCTTCAATGTCAAAGCGACCTCCGCAACGCGGTCAGACGGGTGTTCATCTCCTCCGCGCGCGTGCGAAATCCGGCAATCCGATCTTCCATACTCATGATTTACTCCATGCAACTCTTAAAATTTAACAACTGGGAACATTTAACAACCGGGAACATTTGAATACGCTATTCGACACGCGCGAATTGCAATATCAGGCCATCGTCCTTGCGTGGATCGTCGGGTGGAAATTTCAAGGTCAAATGCTTGCCGTCGGCTGCACGAATCACATAAATCGGCCCGCCCCAGCGATCGCCAACGGAAAAACCGACACCGTATTTCTTGTTTGTTTCCAACGTGGTCAACAAACGCAGCGGCGGTTTGGCATCCGGCATGGCAAATTTCACCTGCTCGTCCGCATAAATCGTCAGCTTCGCCGATCCGTCCGTCTGCAACCATTGGCCTTGCAAGCTCTGCACCACACGTACATCCAACGGATCATCCATGGCGGAGCAACTTGCCAGCAGTGACAGCAGCAAAGGGAAAATAATTTTTCTTGTCATTACAGCATCTCGTTCTTCAATTTTAACAGATGACCGGTGACTACCATTTTTTTCCGTTCAATCCCGGTAAAAACAGTCAGTGTCTCGCGCACCACACCACGCTCAAAAAACAGCCGAAAACCGTAAATATAAAAATCGCCGCCAAAACGCGGGTCCTTTTGTGCAAAACCGGGCTTTATTTCGACCAATTTACCCAAACGGGCAGGCATTGAAACCAATGTTGCACGCCAATTCTTTTTACTATGCCCGGCAAAAAAATCATCGCCGTACAATGTCAGCGCCGCATCCCAATCTTGCGCCTGTATGGCCGCATGCATCTTGGTGACGATTTGATTCGCCTCAGCCTGTTGATTTGCCTGTGTCAGACAACCTGTCAGCAGCAGCACGGTGCAAACACCAGTCCATATCATCAATCGTTTCACGTTATCATTCCTCCGGATGCCGCAAGGCTAGCATAAACATGCCTGCGGGCATCCCAATACAGTCGAATATATTTCATGCCGCTAATGCAAGAAGCCATCAGATTTGGAATGCATTAAAATGGAATCTTCACAATACCCGTAATCCCCCACACATTCAGCCGCCGGTTTTGCGCACTGTCGAATTGATTCGCATAACGCACCCATTCGGCGGCAAACGAAAGTCCGT
This sequence comes from Zetaproteobacteria bacterium, assembly GCA_021545645.1. Lineage (GTDB taxonomy): Bacteria > Pseudomonadota > Zetaproteobacteria > Mariprofundales > Mariprofundaceae > UBA1543. The sequence goes on from JAJRWP010000159.1 coordinate 12,790, forward strand.
CTGCAGTCCGGTAATCCAAACCGCCGCCAAATGTGAAATCGGTTGCCGTGTCCGTACGCCGGGTTCCGCCGGTTGGCGTTAACGAGGTGCGCATGGTGGTCGCACCAAACAAACCGTAAAGGGTGGTATCCGAATCAACCGCAACCTGCACCCGCCCCAAATAAGAAACAAACCAATCCAGATTGGCCTCGGAAAAACCGCTGGTCGAACCGGAAGCCGTTGTCCCTACCCTGATTTCCGGCGCAAAATAAGGATTTATTTCCACACCAAGCAAAGCATAGCCGCCAAAAACTTTATCCGAAGACGACTGCGTGGACAGACCGAAAATACCCACGCCCGCCCCCACATACGGATCGAAATAGAATGCTTCTCCCTTGGCCGGGTTCGGAACCAGTAGCAGCACCAATATCAACACACCCATACAGGCGTGCATAACCGAATATTTTATGTCTTGCATATCAATTTGATTCATAAGACCCCTCATCTGTAGCGGATAACAACAGCAATGCAGGGTAAAGTCACACAACATCTTGTCAACGCGCGCACTCTGTTGCATGCTAACGGCGATTTTCAGGAGATGCATGCCATGACCACAATTGATTTCGAAACCGCCCGCCACAATATGGTGGAAAGCCAAATCCGCTGCTGCAAGATTCTCAATCCGCTGCTGCTGGAAACGCTGGGCAATATGCCGCGCGAAGAGTTTCTTGGCGACGATGTAAAAAGCCTCGCTTATATGGAAGGGCGCGTTCCGCTACCCTGCAATCAGGAAATGCTCAGCCCGCTGCAAGAAGGCCGTCTGATGCAGGAATTGGATTTAAAGGGCAACGAACGCATTCTCGAAATCGGTACCGGCACAGGTTTTCTCACTGCCATGCTGGCCATGCATGCCGCCGAAGTCATTTCCATCGAACTGCATCAGGAACTGGCCGATATGGCTGAAAAAAATCTCGCCGCACACGGTGTTGCCAATGCCAGTGTTCGCTGTGCCAATGGCATGGATGAAACCCTGCTCGCTTCACTGGGCACGTTTGACGCCATCGTTATCGGCGCAACGCTTAAAGATATTCCGCAATCGCTGCTCAATTTGCTCAACGACGGCGGCAAACTGGTCGGTTTTGTCGGCAGCAACCCGGTGGTTAAACTGATTTGCATATCGCGCAACGCCAACGGTCTGTTTGAGCGCAACGAACTGATTGAAACCCTGCTACAGAGCATGGAAGGCCTTCCGGAAAAACGCGAATTTGTTTTTTAGCTTCCATCAGCACATATAAATATACTTTAAATCCAAATATTAAGGGCTCTTTATGCCAGATAATCTGCATCCCGAAATAACCGGGCACGACGCATCGCGCCGTCGTCTGCTGCAAGGTATCACCGCGTCGCTAGCATTGCTGGGTGTGCCCGGCGTCGTCAGTGCCATGGGCAAAACCCCGGCCAGCAACATCAGTCCGTTTGCTTCCAAAGACGAATTGGCGAAAAAAATTGCTGGCGAATTCAAGCTTTCTCCCAAGCTTGTGCAATCGGCACTAAGCCATGCCGAATTCAAACCCGACATTATCCGGCGCATGCAAACACCTTATGAATCAAGGCCGTATGCCGATTACAAACCCCTATTCGTCAATGCGCGACTGACCAATTTGGGCAAAGATTATATGCTGCAACACAAAAAAATATTCTCGGCAACCGAGAAGAAATATGGTGTAGAAACGGAAATTATTGCCGCCATTCTCGGCATGGAAACCCATTACGGACGCAGTCGCGGCAAAGATAGCGTGCTTAGCGCTTTGTACACACTGGCTGCCGGTTACCCGCGCCGCGCCAAATTTTTCCGTAGCGAACTCGGCCATTTTCTATTGCTGTGCAAGGAAGAGGGTCTGCGCCCGCAAGATCCGCTCGGCTCGTATGCCGGGGCTTTCGGCGTCACCCAGTTTATTCCGTCCTCCTACCGTCATTTTGCTGTCGATGCCGATGGCAACGGCAAGCGCGACGTCTGGGAATCGCCGCAGGATATTATTGCCAGCGTCGGCAATTATTTTCAGAAACACCATTGGCAGGCCGGAAGACCGGTTGCACACTGGTTGCCCGCATCTCCGGCGCTAAAACCACAAGCGAAAAAAGGACTGAAAGACTGGAAAAAACTGCGTGATTTCCGCGCCCATCTGCCCGAACTTCCGGCAGCCTGGCAAGACGACGATAAAGTCACCATTATCGAAATGGAGCCGAAAGGCGGCAAGAAATTGGCACTCGTACACTATAATTTCTATGTCATCACCCGCTGGAACCGTTCCTACAACTACGCCATGGCCATCACCGAACTGGCACAACGCTTGGGCTGCAAGACATGCGACACACACGCATAAGATTCGCCAGCCTGCTGATTTGCAGCGCCTTCGTATTCAGCGCCTGCGGCGGTAATTCCGTCAGCCGTTATTACCATCCGAAACATGCCGGTGCATACAAACATGCCAATTTGCCGCAAGGCCACGGCGGGCATAAAAAAACCGGCAAACCGTATCGCATTGCCGGGCGCATGTATTACCCGCTGCAATCCGCCGCCGGTTATAACGAAACAGGCACCGCCTCTTGGTATGGCCGCGATTTTCACGGCAAATTGACCGCCAACGGCGAGCGTTACGACATGCACGCGCTTTCTGCGGCGCACAAAACCTTACCCCTGCCGACCTTGGTGCGGGTCACCAATCTGGAAAACGGGCGCTCCGTCGTGGTACGCGTCAATGATCGCGGCCCTTTTGTCAAAAACCGCCTGATTGACCTCTCCTTTGCCGCTGCCAATGCGCTGGGCTACACCAAGCAAGGCACGGCGCGCGTGCGTGTTCAAACACTCGGCAGCAACACCCGCATCGCCAGCAACCGGCCTGTGCCACGCGCCCCGGCACGCAAAACAACAGCTGTTGTTGCCGCTGCCCCCAAAATAAAACACAAAAGCCCGGCGATTCCCGGCATGTATGTGCAATTGGGCGCATTCAGCAGCACCGCCAATGCTGCGCGTTTGAAAGCGAAACTGAGCAACGATTATCCGTCTATCTCGGTGCAGCCATTCATGCGCAATATGCAACAAATGTACCGCGTGCGTATTGGCCCGTATTCCGATGTGCGCAACATCGAGCGTACCGTGCTGCTGCTGCAACGGCAGGGTCACGGCAATGCTATTGTTGTCATCGAATAACTGTTTTTTGAATACAATCCATTGAATCGTAATCCCATTGCATCATAATCCGCCACGCCGACGCATTACCGCCTTCGGCTCGTCGCGCATGGATGCTGCCGATCCGCGTTTTGCCGATGTTGTGCAACTGGGCGAAAAACTCGCTCAGCACGGTTGGGATGCCGTTACCGGCGGCCATCAGGGTATGATGGAAGCGATTTGTCGCGGCATTCGCGCTGGCGGCGGCCATGTGCGCGGCATCACCCTGCAACGCTTCCCGACACCGCCGGACAACCATTTGAGCGAAGAAATCCGCGCCCGCGATTTCTTTTCGCGCATGCAAATGCTTATCGAAGAAACCGATGCCTATTTGGTGCTTCCCGGCGGCCTCGGTACACTCGCCGAAATGGCCATGAGCTGGGATTTACAAGCCATCGGGGTACTCGAACCGCGTCCGCTTATCCTCTACGGCGACACATGGATACCACTGCTCGAACCGCTGAAAGAAAGCCTGATTTGGTCGGTGGATGACGCATTTACAACGCTTCGCCACTGCCGCACTGCCGACGAGGTATTAAGCGAACTGGCATGAGTAGCATTTCCGATTTTCACGACATCACCGTCACGCTAAATGCCGAAAACAAGGGCAAACGGCTGGATATCGCGCTCAGCGAATGTACCCCGCTATCGCGGCGGCGTATCCGCACGGCCATCGACGACGGCGGGGTTTATGTGAATAAACGGCGCTGCCGCAAGGCTGGATTGCAAATCAAAGGCAGCGAACGCATCCGCATCGTGATATTGGAAAATGAAATACTGGCTCCATTCTGTGCAGAACAAATCCTCTGGCAGCAAAACGGACTTGTACTCATCAACAAACGCAGCGGCCAGTATGCACAGGAAGCCTTGCACCGCAGTCGCGGCACGCTGCCCGCAGAAATCGCCGCGCATCTCGGCTTAAATGGCGAAGC
>JAJRWP010000160.1 GCA_021545645.1 Zetaproteobacteria bacterium
GAACAGTCATCTCAAGCGATAGCTCAGGCCATCACGAAGCTGGGTTACCCCACAACCATTACAGCTACAAAGCAAGGTACAAAATAATGAGAAAATCCACCCTACTAAAAACCGGAATCATTGGCGCAGCTATCGCAGCCTTATGCTGTTTTACGCCCGTGTTGGTTATTTTGTTCGGCGCAGTAGGGCTAGCGGCATGGGTGGGGCATCTTGATAGCGTGTTGATGCCTGCATTGGTCTTCTTTCTTGCTTTGACCATCTATGCATTCTTCAAAAAAGAGAAGGGCGAATGTTGCGAAGACGCTCGGAAAGCCGACTGATTATGTCTTCTTCTTGTTGCCATTCGAGTACAAAAAAAGTGCATGATACGTGTCCAGAGTGTGAAAAAGAATGCTTTCCGGTTAGCAGACAAACGATGTTGCATCAGCTTCAATTTCCGAACAATCAAAGTCTGCCTGAAGGCGATTATCTATTCTGCGCCAATCAGCATTGTACAGTTGGCTATTTTTCAATATCGGCAGTCATTCCAAAATCACAGTTGCGGGCATTTCAGTCCGACCGGAAGCCGATGCTTTGTCACTGTTTTGATATTTCCGGGCCTGTTTACCGTGCTGCATTGGCGGATGGTACGGCGAAGGCCATCAAAGCATTTGTTGTTGAGCAGACAAAAGCGGCTTTGTGTGCCTGTGAATCGAGAAATCCGTCAGGTCGTTGTTGCCTAGCCGATTTCCGCCAGATGGAGAAAGCCCATGATTGCTGAATCAACCATCACCTGTCCTGAATGCGGTCACCAGAAAACCGAAACCATGCCTACCGATGCCTGCCAGTGGTTCTACGAATGCGAGGGCTGCCGCACACGGCTCAAACCGAAGCCCGGTGATTGTTGTGTATTCTGTTCTTACGGTGATGTGCCGTGCCCGCCGATTCAGCAGGGAAACGGATGCTGCTCCGGCTAAGGCAGGTCGTGCTTGCCATCGCACTGCTTATGCCGGGCGGGTATGTAGTTGCCGGGCCGATTAGTTTTAACAGTGCGCTACCTGTATCCGAAGGGGTCGGAATTCTACGTTCGCAGATCAAACTGGTGCGCAAAACGGATGATCCTTCAGGTCAAAACCGCGATTTAACCGTGATGGCCGTGCCGCTGGTGCTGGTTTACGGCGTGAGTTCCAAACTGGCGCTGTTTGGCGTGCTTCCGTATGTGGATAAGCGTATGGATGTCACCATGGGGACGAAACGCATCCGTCGCCAGACGCAAGGTTTGGGCGATGGGAAGTTTTTTGCCCGTTATACGGTTTATCAGCAGGACAGACCCGGTGATACCTTGCGTGTCGCGCCGTTTGCAGGGCTGAAAATACCGACAGGCGTGCATGATAAACGGGATACCTTTGGTTTGCTGCCGCGTTCGCTGCAATCAGGATCGGGATCGTGGGATTCATTTGCCGGTATTGCGATCACCCGCCAAACACTGGATTGGGAGTTTGATACAGCGGCCAGTTATCGGATAAATACGCAAGCATCCGGTTTTGAATTCGGCGATGAGGCCCGGCTGGATGCTTCTTTTCAGTACCGGGTGCTGCCGCTTTCACTGGGTGATGTCGGCGTACCGGCTTTTGTTTATGTTGTGCTGGAGTCCAATGCGCTCTGGAACGGCAAGGATAAGCTGGCTGGCACGACTGATATAAACAGCGGTGGTCTGACATGGAATCTGGTTCCCGGATTACAATATGTGACCCGTCGTTATGTGCTGGAAACGGCGGTGCAGATACCGACAGTACAACAATTGAATGGTTCGGCGTTGCAAACGGACTGGCTGTGGACGGCGGGATTGCGTTGGAATTTTTAGGAGCGTATTCGATGCGTATTTTACAAGCTTTTCTTATCATGGCGGTGTTGTTGGCAGCACCTGTGCATAGCGTGCTTGCACAAGATGCCAAACGATCGCTTATCATTCAGGTGGATGGTTTATCCTGTCCGTTTTGCGCTTATGGTTTGGAGAAAAACCTGAACAAGGTGGATGGTATTGATTCGGTACACATGGATATGAAATCGGGAAAGGCAACGGTGTTGCTAAAGCCGGATGCGCATGTTGACGATCAGGTGCTACGCAAGGCGGTGGAGAAGGCCGGATTTACGGCGCGGGAGATTAAACGCCACTGATGCACAAATTATTTGCACTGTTATTGCTCGCTTTACTAACTGCTTGCACTGGTAATCTGTCCAATGTGCAAACATGGGGTGAGCGAGGCGATAAACCGGGTCAATTCAACGAGCCTTTTGATGTGGCTGTGGATCGGCAGGGGTTTGTATATGTCACCGATGTGCGCAACCGGCGGGTGCAGAAATTCACAGCGGATGGCGATTTTCTGATGGCATTCGGCCAGAAGTTGTTTGAAAAACCCGGCGGTATCGGTATTGGCCCGGAAGGTACGGTTTGGGTCACGGATTACGATCAGGATCGAATTTTTCATTTCGATAACAAGGGGAAACTTATCGCAGCATGGGGAGAAGCTGGCGATGGAGCGGGAGCATTCGATTCACCGGTGGATGTGGCGGTAAATGCTGCTGGGATGGTGTATGTGGTGGATCAATACCATCATCGCATTCAGCAGTTTACGCCGGACGGTCGTTTTATCCGTACATGGGGAAAAAAGGGCAAGGTTAACGTTGTCCGCTCGGCTTTGAATTTTCTGATTGCGGAGGGTCGTGAAGGCGAATTCTATTATCCATCGCGTATTGCCATCGGCGCGGACGATCGCGTGTATGTTGCCGATGC
>JAJRWP010000161.1 GCA_021545645.1 Zetaproteobacteria bacterium
CGGATGGTGGATGGGCGGTGAAATTTCTACACCTGCTACGCAAAGTCCTGCCGGGCCGGAGGTGAAAGTCTTGCCGAAGGTCGCCGATATTGCGGCGGTGGCATTATTCGGCAAAGCAGCGGTAAAAGCGATTGCGCCGAAACCCGTTGCGCCAGTGGCGGCTGCACCGACACGCTTGAATATCCGTTTATTGGGAACCGTGGTGGCCGGAGATCGTTCGTCGGCAGTGATGAAGTTGGGTGGCGGTAAGGAAAAAGTGGTGTTTGTCGGCGAGGCGATTCAACCGGGGGTGTTGCTGGAGAAGGTGGAGGTCGATGCGATTATTGTCGATAATCGCGGACGCAGAGAAAAGGTGCTGATGGCCAAAGGCTCGCTGAATATGTCTGCAGTACCGTCTGCACCACTGTATGCACAGCCGCCGATGATCGCTGCGCCGCTTGCTGGGCAGCAATTCACCCGTGCGGCGATTCAGAAAGAAATACAGGATTTACCCAAATTGCTGACCGGCGCATTGGCGGTACCGCATCAGGTGAACGGCGTGGCCGACGGGTTTTTGTTGCAACAAATTGTGCCGGGTTCGTTGTATGCGCAGGCGGGATTGATGAATGGCGATGTGATTCACAAGGTGAACGGTAAAGCTGTGACCAAGCCGGAGCAGGGCATTGCCTTGTTTCAGCAGTTGCAGAATGCGCCTTCGCTTGATTTGGAAATCACTCGCGCAGGTGCTGTACAACATATACATTTCGATATTCGTTAAATAGTCAAAACGAGGGGAATTGCTTGAAACGTTTTTTGTTGAATCTGATGGCTGTGGCTGTGTTGTTGGCATTTATTGCGCCGCAGGCATTGGCACGCGATGTGACGCTGAATTTTAAGGATGCGGATATTCGTGCATTTATCGAATTTGTTGCCGGGTTTTCCGGGCGTAATTTCCTGATTGATAACCGGGTGAAGGGCAAGGTGACGATTATTTCGCCGTCGCCGGTTTCCGATGATGCTGCGTATGCGATTTTTCTTTCGGTGCTGGAAGTGAACGGCTTTGCTGCGGTGCAGAGCGGCAGTGTGATTAAAATCGTACCGCGTGCCGAAGGCAAACAGAAGCCGCTACCGGTTGTTTCCGGTGCTGCAAACACGACGAAAAAAAGTGTTGGCGATGAGTTGGTCACCGAAGTCATCCGTCTGAAATATGCAGATGCGGCGCAACTGACGGCGATTTTGCGGCCTTTGGTACCGCCGAACAGCAATCTTTCCGTCTATTCGCGCGGCAATATGCTGTTGATGACCGATTCGGCGGCCAATATTCGCCGCATTCGCCAAGTGGTGAAGTTGCTTGATCGCAACGAAGCCTTGGGTGTGAAGGTGTTTTCACTGAAACACGCTTCGGCGGAAAAAGTTGCGCAAACTCTCGGCCAATTGTACAGTGGTGGGCCGGCGCAGGGCTCTGTCGGCAGGGTCAAAGCGATGGCCTATCAGCCGGGCAATATGCTGATTGTCGTTGCCGCGCCGCAGTTGCTCAACGAAGTGCTGCGCATGGTCGGAAAGCTGGATATTGCCCCGCAAATGGACAGTGGGCGTCTTTATGTGCGCTATTTAAAGAATGCCGATGCCGAGGATGTGGCGAAAGTGATTAACAGCCTGATTGGCGGCCAATCGCAAGGCGGTAAAGGTGCGGTTGCGGGGGTGGCTCCGAGCAAATCGCTATTTATTGGCGATGTGAAACTGGTCGCCGATCCGGCTACCAATGCGCTGTTGATTACCGCCGATGCCAGTGATCGCATCGGTCTGGACAGGTTGATTGATAAACTGGATATCCGCCGCTTGCAGGTGTTGGTCGAGGCGTTGATTATCGAAATTAGTGCCAACGGTGCGCAGCAATTCGGTATGGAATTTCGCGGCCTATCCGACCCCACTACGCCGGGGCGCAAGGCTGTCGGTGGAACGAATTTCTCCGTTCAGGGTGGAACCAGCATCAATACTCTGGCAGCAGCCACGACGCCGCTCAATCCCGGCAATGGGTTAGCTATTGGTGTCGTTGATGGTACGGTCAGTTTTGGTGGCAGTACGTTTCTCAATTTGGGCGCGTTGTTGCGCGCGCTGGAAACCAAATCCGATGCCAATGTGTTATCGACGCCGAATATCCTGACCATGGATAATGAAGAAGCTGAGATTATTGTCGGTCAGAATGTGCCGTTTGTTACCGGTTCAAGCTCGACTCAGGGCGGGACTGCCAATCCTTTCCAGACGATTCAGCGGCAGGATGTCGGTTTGACGCTGCGTGTGACACCGCAAATCTCCGAGGGCGACACCATTCGTCTGAAAATATTTCAAGAGGTGTCTAGCGTTGCCGCAAGTCAGGGTACGGCGCAGGATATTGTCACCAACAAACGTTCGATTAAAACTACGGTGCTGGCCAGCGATGGTAATATCATTGTGCTTGGCGGTTTGATGCGCGATGACAGCACCAAGGGTGTGCAGCGTGTGCCGTGTATCGGTGCGATACCGATTATCGGCGAGCCGTTCAAATTTACCGACAATTCACGCTCTAAAACGAACCTGATGGTGTTTCTCAGGCCACACATCATTCGCAGTCGTAAGGATATGAAGGCAATTACCGAGCAGAAATACCGCGAGGTGAAGGGTGTTTACGATAATCAGACCTACGAGGGAACGATTCTTTTCCCGCAGAAAAAGACGCCGCTGCCCGCTGATTTAAATCCGCTTACCAAGCCGGGCAAAAAACCGGTTGAAAAACCGCTGCCAAGCACCCCCTGATGCCCGAGCAAACCGCGTCCAACGAGAATGAGGCGGTGCTGACCCATCTGTCGCGCATTCCGCCGGAGCGGGTGGATGCCGAGCGTGTGTTACGTTTTTCGCTGCCGGTATTGCGTTTGGGACCGGTGTTGCCGTTGGCCGCCGATGGCGAAATAGCCAATCCGGTGGTGGTTCCCGAAGATGGCGATTGGCCGTGGATGCTGCTCGACGATATGCGCCGCGAATTGGGCGGTGAGGTGACGCCGCTGCTCGCTCCGCGCGAACAAATCTCCCTCGAATTGAATCGGATTTTCGATATGGCCTCGGCTTCTGCCGAGGAAATGCTGGCCGATTTGGGCAGCGAGGGCGAATTATCGCGCGAAATCGAAGAAGTGCGCGATTTGCTCGAATCCGAGGATGAAGCGCCGGTCATTCGTTTGGTCAACACATTGATTTCGCAAGCGCTGAAAGAGCGCGCCAGCGATATTCATATCGAACCCTTCGAGAATAATGTGTTGGTGCGTTTCCGCGTCGATGGCGTGCTGCATACGGTGGTCACACCGCCAAAAGGCGTGCAGGCGGCGATGACTAGCCGTATCAAGGTGCTTTCCGGCATGGATATTGCCGAAAAACGGCACCCGCAGGACGGGCGTTTCCGTGTGCGTATCGCCGGACGCGAAGTGGATGTGCGTGCTTCCATATTGCCGACGGCTTACGGCGAGCGGGTGGTACTGCGCCTGCTTGATCGCGGGCGCGGGGTATTGAATTTGCCGGAATTGGGTTTGAACGATACGCATTTGGCGCTGGTCAGCGATGTGGTTACTGCACCGCACGGCATTGTGCTGGTTACCGGCCCGACCGGTTCCGGTAAAAGCACCACGTTGTACGGCGCGTTGATGAGTGTGGACCGCAAAAATCGCAATGTATTGACCATCGAAGACCCGATTGAATACCAGCTCGATTTTGTCGGTCAGATGCAGGTGCAGAATAAAATCGGCGTCGATTTTGCCACCGGCTTGCGATCAATTCTGCGTCAGGATCCGGATATTGTGATGATTGGCGAGATTCGCGATCTGGAAACGGCGGAAATCGCCATTCAGGCCAGTTTGACCGGCCATCTGGTGCTGTCGACGCTGCATACCAACGATGCCTTGAGCTCAATTATGCGTTTGCAGGATATGGGTGTGGAACCGTATTTGGTCGCTTCTTCGTTGCTGATGGTGCAGGCGCAGCGTTTGGTGCGCGAATTGTGTCCGCATTGTAAACGCCCGCGGGCGGTGAGCGATAGCGATTGGTGGGCGATGCATGCCGATGCTGCCGATTATGACGATGTGATCGAGGTTTACGAGGCGGTCGGTTGTGATTTATGTATCCAAACCGGTTACGCCGGACGCATCGGTATTTTTGAAATGACACGCGTTTCCGAGGCGCTGCGCGCAGCGATTCACGATGGTAAAGGCTTGCAGGTTTTGCAGCGTATTGCCCGTCAGGAGGGCATGAAACGCCTGTCTTGCGACGGTGCAAGGCATGTTGCCAGCGGACGCACCAGCATTGACGAAGTATTGCGGGTGACGCGCGAGGATGCGGTCGTCGTTCAAGAATGAGTTTATTCGTTTACGAAGCGGTGGATCGTCGCGGGCGCGTGCGCAAGGGTGAAATCGAAGCCGATTCGGACCGCACGGCGCGCAGCCAGCTGAAAAGTAACGGTTTGATGGCGCGTCGTATCGAAGCGGCACGCGATGCGCATGCCGGACAGCACGAATCGACCGTACGCAAACTTGATGAAGCCGCCACCATCACGTTTATGCAGCAGTTTTCGACCTTGTTGGCCGCCGGTATGCAAATTTCCGAAGCACTGGAATCGATTGCCGAAGGCATGGAAACGCAACGCGGGCGGCAGGTGGTTGGCGCGTTGCGTCAGCAGGTGTTGGAAGGGGTTTCGCTGGCCGAGGCAATGAAACAAGCCAATTTCGACGATGTGACTTGCAATATGGTGGCGGCGGGCGAGGAAACTGGCCAGTTGGATGCGGTGAGCAGCCGTTTGTCCGAA
>JAJRWP010000162.1 GCA_021545645.1 Zetaproteobacteria bacterium
ATCTGCCGGAAGCATGACCAGCCGCCGCCCGGCAATCAAGCCCGTGTGCAAAAACCGGGCAACACGCCGTGCAATCCGGACGCTATTCGCCATTGATGAACACGGCATGTAGATTCCACGCAGACACATGACCACGACCTACCATTCCGCACCCATCCATTCGCCGCACATGCCGCCGGGCGTGCCGTTCATCATCGGCAACGAAGGCGCGGAACGCTTTTCCTATTACGGTATGCGCGCCATTCTCGTGGTGTTTATGACACAAGCGCTGATGAATGCCAGCGGCGAATTGGCGGTGATGGGCGAAGACGAAGCCAAAGGCTGGTTTCATTTGTTTATTTCCGCCGTTTATTTCACACCGCTGCTCGGCGCACTGATTTCCGACGGCCTGCTGGGAAAATTCCGCACCATCGTCCTGCTCTCCATCGTCTATTGCTTCGGTCATCTGGTCTTGGCTATCGACCACACCCGCCTCGGCCTGCTGATCGGCTTAGGACTGATTGCGCTCGGCTCCGGCGGCATCAAACCGTGCGTTTCGGCGCATGTCGGCGATCAATTCGGCCATGCCAACGAACATCTGCTGGCCAAGGTGTTCGGCTGGTTCTATTTTTCAATCAATCTCGGCGCGTTTGCCTCGATGCTGGCCACCCCGTGGTTGTTGGCGGCATACGGCCCGTCGATTGCCTTTGCCGTTCCCGGTATCTTAATGCTGTTGGCCACCCTCACCTTTTGGTCCGGGCGCAAGCGCTTTGTGCATATTCCGCCCAGCGGCATGGCCTTCGTTAGAGAGGTGCTCAGCAAAAACGGCCTGAAGACGCTGGGCAATTTATCAATAATTTATGTGTTTATCGCCGTGTTCTGGGCGCTTTTCGACCAAACCGGCTCGGCATGGGTGCTGCAAGCACAGCATATGGATCGGCACATGTTCGGTTTCGAGGTGTTGCCGTCGCAAATGCAGGCCGCCAACCCGCTGCTGGTCATGCTGCTGATTCCGCTGTTTTCCTATGGCATTTATCCGGCCATTGAACGTGTTTGGAAACTCAACGAATTGCGCAAAATCGCGCTGGGCATGTTCGTCACCGTCATCGCCTTTGCGATTCCGACATGGATTCAAATACAGATCGACAGCGGCTTCATGCCGCATATCGGCTGGCAAATCTTGGCTTATATTGTATTAACAAGCGCCGAAGTGATGATTTCCATCACCTGCCTTGAGTTTTCCTACACACAAGCGCCGAAAAAGATGAAATCGTTTGTCATGGCTTTTTTCATGTTGTCGATTTCCGTCGGCAATCTGTTCACCAGCGCCGTTAATTTCCTGATTGAGAACCCGGACGGCTCCAGCAAACTGGCCGGGGCCGATTATTATCTGTTTTTCACCGGCCTGATGCTCGTTGCGGCGATTGCATTCACCTTTGTCAGCCGTTTTTATACGGGCAAACGGCATATTCACGCCGCTGCAAGCAATCCGTAAGCAATCCGGTATTTATAAACCCAACATATCGCGGCCCGGATATTCCAACGATTCCTTGACGGTGGTTAAAAACTGTACCGCTTCGCGCCCGTCGATAATGCGGTGATCGTAAGACAACGCGATATACATCATCGGACGAATCACCACCTGCCCGCCTTCGGCGACCGGGCGTTGCTGAATCGTGTGCATGCCGAGAATCGCACTCTGCGGCGGATTGATAATCGGTGTGGACAACAACGAACCGAACACACCGCCGTTGGTAATCGAAAAGGTTCCACCTTTCAAATCGTCGGGCATCAACGTGCCGCTGCGCGCCTTTTCGGCAAAGGCAACCACGCCGCGCTCAATATCGGCCATGCTGATGCGCCCGGCATCGCGCAACACCGGCACAACCAAACCGCGCTCGGTGGACACGGCGATGCCAATATCCTGATAATTGCGGTAAACAATCTCCGCATCTTCGATGCACGCATTGATAGCCGGAAAACGCCGCAAACCCTGTGCGCAAGCACGCACAAAAAACGACATAAAACCGAGATTAACCCCATGTTGTTCTTTAAATGCATCGCGATAGCGGCTGCGCAAATCCATCACCGGCTGCATATTCACCTCGTTGAAGGTGGTCAGAATCGCCGCTGTATTTTGCGCCTGCTTCAGTCTGCGGGCGATAGTCTTGCGCAGCGCACTCATCGGCACACGCTCTTCGCGGCGATTTTCATCCGATAAGCTTGGCACTTCGGCAGGCTTCGGCGCAGCCGGTACCGGTTTGGCACTTGGCGCTGTTTCGCTCGCAGTTTTGCTCGCCGCAGGTGCTTCGGGCTCGGACTGTTTTTCAAGCCGTGCCGGTTTTTTTGCTGCTGGCTTTGCTGCAGACTGTTTTTTTGCTGCCGCCGGTTTGCTGCCGGTTTTACCCGCTTCCAGTACGCCAATCACCTCGCCCGGCTCGACAGTATCGCCGTCTTGTTTGTTTACTTGTTTCATAACCCCGGATGCAAAAGCGGTCACTTCCATGGTGATTTTGTCGCTTTCGATTTCAGCCAACACATCGTCTTCGGCCACTTCGTCGCCAACATGCTTGTGCCACGCCACCAGCGTCGCTTCCGATTCCGATTCACCGAGGCTGGGAACCTTGATTTCAATATCCACGATTTACCCCTTTTCCTTGTTAAGCAATCATGCCGTCGATTGGTTTTGTCAGCGCAGTTTCAATCAGCGCCTGTTGCTGCTCTTGGTGTCTTTTCCCGGAACCGACCGCTGGCGGAGCCGCCGCCGCACGCGCCACATGCGACAATTCCTGCCCGTCGCGCAGGCAGCGGCGCAGACAATGCTGAATCTGGAACCACGCACCCTGATTTTCCGGTTCTTCCTGTACCCAAAGCATTTCTTCGGCGGCGGTAAACCATGCCACCTGCCCCTTCAATTCATCATACGGAAAGCGGTACAAACGCTCCAGACGCACAATCGCCACATCATCGATACCGCGCTTGCGCCGTTCGGCCAGCAAATCGTAATACACCTTGCCGGAACAAACGATCAGACGGCGCACCTTCGGCGTCGCCAACGGATCGACTTCCGGCAACAAGGGCTGGAAACTGCCGCTGCTCAATTCTTCTGCCGATGAAAAAGACAATTTCTGCCGCAACATGCTCTTCGGGGCCATGATAATCAGCGGTTTACGGGTACGAATCAGCGATTGGCGGCGCAGCAGGTGAAACAACTGCGCCGGTGTCGTCGGATAGGTTACCTGCATATTGCATTCGGCACACAACTGCAAATAACGCTCCAGCCGTGCCGACGAATGCTCCGCACCTTGGCCTTCGTAACCGTGCGGCAACCACAAGACGAGGCCGCTCATGCGCGCCCATTTCGATTCGCCGGCAGCAATAAACTGATCGATTACCACCTGAG
>JAJRWP010000163.1 GCA_021545645.1 Zetaproteobacteria bacterium
CCACATCGAAACCCGATTCCTGAAGGTACTCCTCCAGCAAAGCAGCCAATGCCTCGTCATCTTCGACAACGAGCAAGCTCACCCGACTCATGAACCTGATACCGAACGAGCGCTATACATTTGCAACAATTGATTTTCCAGCTTTGATGGGGTTTGCTCCGCCACTCCGCTATCGGCGCGCTCTCTGGCCTGCTCTGAAATGTTGACTTGGTCGTGTTTGTGCTGGGCGGATGCGGCAGGCGAAGCTTTCGTTGCTGGAAGCTGTTGCTGCTGAATAAGACGATGAATCAAGCCTTCCACAGGGAGAACCGATAGTGCCATCTTATTTACCTCCTTTATTCGTTATGCCGCAATTACGGAGCCGTTCAATCCTTTCTATCGCCGCTTACGACACCGACTTTAGAAAAAAATCGCATCCACATTGCCGTCGATATTCAAGCATGAAAAATCACTGCGAACGCAATGCTTGCCAAACCTGCTACCAATATGTCATTATTTTGACTTCAATCGCGCTGAAGGAGCATGTGAATTGAATCAAACAGCCTACATTCTGCTCATTGATGACGAAAAAGAACTGCGTGATTCGTTGCAGGAGTTGCTGCAACATGCGCGTCATCACGTCACTACCTGCGCCAATGTAATGAGCGCCAAAGATGCGGTTCGCAACGGAAAATTCGATCTCGCACTGGTCGATATCCGCTTGCCTGACGGCGATGGACTTGAGCTTTTGCGTGATTTCCGCAGCACCGATCCGGATATGGGCGTCATCATGATGACTGGCTACGCCGAAGTAGATACCGCAGTGGATGCCGTGCGCCTCGGAGCCGACGATTTCCTCAAAAAACCATTCGATATGGACGAATTGCTGGTTCGTATCAATGAACTGCTGAAAAAACGCGACCTGAAAGTCAGCAACAAAGAGTTAACCAAGCAAGTCAAAGCCAGTCAGGCCAGCCACACTCTGATCGGTCAATCGCCAGCCATCGTTAAAATCCGCGATATGGTCAGTTTGCTCAGCGATTCGGACAGCACAGTACTCATCACCGGCGAATCCGGCACCGGCAAAGAGGTGTTGGCGCGCATGCTGCACAATGCCGGCACACGCGCCAAAAAACCGATGGTGTCGATGAATTGCGGGGCCATTCCGGAAGAATTGTTGGAATCCGAACTGTTCGGTCATGTCAAAGGTGCTTTTACCGGCGCAATCAAAGCCCGTTCGGGACGTTTCGAAGTTGCCAATGGCGGTACTATTTTTCTCGATGAAATCGGTGATATGAGTCCCAATCTTCAGGTTAAACTGCTGCGCGTATTGCAAGAAAGAAAATTCGAACCGGTCGGCAGCACGCAAAGCCTCAACGTCGATGTGCGTGTAATCGCCGCCACCCACCGCGATTTGGAAACAGAAATCAGCCACAACCGATTCCGCGAGGATTTGTATTACCGCCTGAATATTATCCCCATCGAACTGCCGCCGCTGCGTGAGCGCGAGGATGATATTTTATTGATTGCCGAACATTTTATCGCCCATTTCAACGAAACAAAACAAGCCAACATTGAAGGTTTTTCCGATGCGGCTAAACAAATTATGCTGCAATACCGCTGGCCGGGAAATGTTCGAGAACTACAAAATTTAGCAGAGCGACTTGCCACCTTGAAACGCAACGGCATCGTCGAACCGGACGATCTGCCATCACGCATGCTCGGCGAAGCCGAACGTATCCGCCAAGGCTTTCAAATGGATTTCTCGGCAACGGAAAAAATGGATTTTAACGCAGTGGTGGATGAATTCGAAAATCACCTGATCGTTTCGGCACTGGAGCGATTCGACTGGAACAAAAATCAGGCTGCCGGTTTTTTGACGCTTAACCGCACGACACTGGTCGAAAAAATTAAAAAGAAAGGTCTTTCCCCACCCAACGGATAATCGAACCGGCACACAAAAGAGCTTGTCTGGCCTTTACGGTTTAATATTTCACCGGCAAGCGACGGACTGCTGAATCTTGTTAGTTCACCTGTAATCCACCGGCCCATTTGGGTCTTTTTCTATTCGGCATAGCTCTTGCGTGAGGCAGGCATGCGTATTCTTTTCACGGCCTTCACCATGCTTTTGCTGCTCATGCCGTCGGTTTCGGCCGCACAAAATGAGAGCATCGCCAGCATTCGCTCGCAATTGTACAACGGCAACCCGGTCGTTGCCGAAAGAAAAGCCCATGCACTGCTAAAAAGTGGAAAAATCGACGAACGTCAGCGGCGCAATCTGTTGCGGATTATCGCCATCGCCGAAGAAATGCAAACGACACTTCACGAATACAATGATGCGGGCAGAGCCATTGCCGCATGGAAAAGCCTGTTGCATGAATTCATCTCGCCCGACGATGCGGCAAGCATCCGCTGGAAAATTGCATGGTTATACTGGAAACAAAACAACTTCGATGGCGCTATTCGCAGCATTGAAGAACTGTTCAAGGAATCCGCAGGCTCGCGCGAAGCCATGGAAGCTCGCCTGTTGCTGGCGCGTATCTATATCAAACGGGACAAGCTTCGTTTAGCACGCAAAAACCTGCTCAACTTCATGCTCGGCACATCCTCCAAGGTCGATCAAGCAAGAGGTCTGGCTTGGGTATCGGTCGTCGATTTCAGGGAACACCGCCAAGCGGCGGCTTTCGAGAATATCCGCAAAGCCATTCACCTTTCTCCCGGTCTTGTTTCTTCCAATGTCACGCTGCTTTCAACTTACGTCCAGTTACTTTATGCGCGCGGCGACAAAAACAGATTCACCTTACAATCCGAACGCTTCCTAAAGCGCTATATCGATCGCCCAGAAGCCCAACTTATCCGCCTTCTGCATGCAGATATGTTGGTCAAGAACGGACTTACAGACAAGGCAGAAGAAGCCTACGAACGGCTCTCCGAAATCGCCCCGGAAACATCCGTCGGCATACGCGCTTTTATGCGCAAAATGATGCTTAAACATGCGCAAAATAACGATCTTGAATCCCTAAAACCGGTACTGGCGGCACTGAAAAAAATCGCCGCCGACAATCAATTGTCGCCCATTGAAGACGAAGCCATGCTTGATCAGGCAGAACTGTGGGGACGTCTTTCCGGGCAAGTTGACAAAGCCGAAGAAAAGGCACTTGATTTGTATTCGCAAGTGCTTGTCGGCACTACACCGGACTTCATGGCGCGCGCAAAAACCGAAGGCCGAAAACTGTTTAGCAAACATCTGCAAGCCACACTGGCTAAAAAAAATGCCGACCTGCAAGCCATTGTGCTGTGGCGGCGTTATCCGCAATTAAGAAAATCACCCGCCGGATTAAAGGGTGCGCCGCTAAAGATTCGCAACCGCATGCTGCTTGGTGTTGCCGGAGCCATGCGTCAATTGATGGATTTCGATGCCGCCGATAATCTGCTCGCAAAACTCTACCTGCAAACGCAAGATAGCGTTGAAGGCGACAGAATCATGTTGGAACGGGCGAAACTGTGGCTGGACCGCAGCGACAGCAACGGTTATGCGAGAATTATGCGTTGGCTGGAGAATCACAATTTCACCCTGTACCGCCCGGAAATGCTGATGATTGCTGCGGCCATCAAACTCGCTTCAGGTCATCCGAACGAAGCCTCGCAAACCCTGAAACAGGTATCGGTACAGGATATTGCGCCGAATATGCGGCCAAGCTATTGGCAAAGCAAAGCGAAAATCGCCGCCATGCTCGAACAATGGCACCGCGCCGCTTCGGCATGGAAAAAATATATCGAATTGTCGGATAAAACACCTGCATTTGCCCTGCGCGCGCATGCCGATGCACTGTTCAAGGCCGGTGAATATGCCAAAGCAGAAACAGCCTACCTGAAGTTTCCAAAAGAAAACCGCGATGCCCGTTGGCAATATCAACTGGCTGTTGCCGAACGTTACACCGGCAAATGGCGGCGTGCGCAAGAACGCCTGAAAGCATTGCTGGAAAATGCCGATGCAGGCGAATATGTGCTGCGCGCGCAAATATTGTTGGCCGAGCAGCAAGCCGATGCACTGATGGAGAAAATGTAGTGGCAACATCGCCCATCTGGCTGCTTGCCTTCCCATCCGCCGTCGAAGCCGATTTGCGTGTGCAACTCGGCGGCGTGCTAAAAGATACACCGATTGAAGCCGCACCCGATTTGCCCGGGGATAATTTTATGCCAAGCGAATCGCTAATTTTTCTTTTCGATTCGCTGACCACCGAAGCCATGGTCACGCGCCTGTTCGCAGCATCGCCGCAAGCCAATGTTGTGGTGCTCACCGAAGCGGGGAATCAGGAACGCGCCGCCGATTTGATGCGTATGGGTATCATGGATTACCGGATTCTGCCCTGTCCCGATGAAGTTCTTAGCATTTATGCACGTAAAGCGGGTCATCTGGCCGAATTGAAGCGGCAAGCAAGCAGCAATCAACAATCTGCCGATACGTTTATTACCGAAAATATCGAAACACGCCGTCTTCTTGATCAGGTTTCGCTGGTCGCCCCCAGTCGCGCATCAATTTTACTCGGCGGCGAATCGGGTACGGGCAAGGAACGTCTGTCCCGTTTTATTCACCAATGTTCCAATCGTCGAAATCGCGCTTTTATTGCCGTTAATTGCGCCGCCATCCCCGAAGGTATGCTTGAATCGGAGCTGTTCGGACACGAAAAAGGTGCATTCACCGGAGCCACCAGCGCCCGTCCCGGAAAATTCGAATTGGCGCACCAAGGCACGCTGTTGCTTGATGAAATCACCGAAATGCCGATGCATTTGCAGGCCAAATTATTGCGCGTGTTGCAGGAAGGCGAAATCGACCGGCTCGGCGGACGCGCACCGGTCAGTATCGACGTGCGCATTATCGCCACCAGCAATCGTGATATTGAACAAGCCGTAGCCGATCATCAATTCCGCGAGGATCTGTATTACCGTCTCAATGTTGTCAGCATTCATCTGCCCGCCCTGCGCCAGCGCGCCAGCGATATCGAACCGTTGGCAACGCATTTTCTATCGCGCTTCAGCCAAATGTACGGCAAGGAAGCCCCCAGCATTGGCGATGTTGCATTGCAAGCCCTGAAAACATACGACTGGCCGGGCAATGTTCGCGAACTCGAAAACTGTATGCACCGCGCCTTTTTAATGTGTCCGGAAAATGAAATTTTGCCCGAACACCTTTCGTTGCCGCAAATGAAAGGTAATACACAAAATACAACCACTAACACCGCAACCATTTCTGCCGGCATGAGTATTCGCGACATGGAACGGGCATTGATTCGCGAAACCATCCAACATGTGCAAGGCAACCGCACAGAAGCCGCCAAGCTGCTCGGCATCAGCATTCGCACCCTGCGCAACAAGCTTCA
>JAJRWP010000164.1 GCA_021545645.1 Zetaproteobacteria bacterium
ACTGGCCTTTTCTTCGACACGACCGCCAGCAAGCTCGAAACGCAGCGGATTCATGCGAATAAGCCCATTTTTTCCACTCACATCGGCGCGCAAACGCGACATATCAAGGCCGCGCAAAAACATGCGGTCCACCTGCACCACCGCAGTCAAACGCCAAGGTTTGAGAAAACGCAAATCCGGTTCGACCGGCTTCTGCTCTTGCTCCGGCACGGCTTGTTGCGCAACGGCATCTTGAGGCGCAGCAACATCTGCGGAAGCAGCAAGCGGCTTAATACGCGCACCGGTTTCCGCCGTTGCCGCAAGCGCTTGCGGTATCAATTGTATGGAAAGCGGTGTTGCTTCGCTGCTCGGCGTTGCCGGTGCAAGCGATTGATCAGGTGTAAGCGACTGGCCGGGCATGGTTGATTGCCCGGATTCGACGGCAGGTTCGGCAGCCGCTGCTGCCGGTTGCGGCAACCACGGGTCGATATGCAATTCGCGCGAGGCGATACGTAGGCGAATATCCGGGCCTTTTTTCGATACACCGGCAAAATCGACATTGCCCGAAGCCTGTACCAATTCGCCATCAAGCAGCAGTTGCAAATCGCGAATATCGAGCTGTTTGGTCGTACCGGCAATCAACATGCCAAGCTTGATTGTTTTCCACGGATCGGGATGCAAGGCATACATATTGCCGATTTCCGGCAACCAAGCGGCAAGTCGCTGGCGGCCGAGTTCGGGCGTATTGATGCGCATTTCATAACGCAATTTCCCGCCGAGGCCACGCAATGTTCCTTTCAGTTCGGCCACATCGGTAGCATCCAGCTGCACTTTGAGATGCTCAATTTGCAATTGCTGTGCATCCGGCATTTGCGCCCGCAAATTGATTGCCAATGCATGCGCGGCACGTAAATTCAGCGAACCGGCCATCACCCGCAGGCCGTTCGGATGCTGCTCCAATTGCACATCGACGCCGATATTCCCCTCACCCAACAGCAGAAGTTCGGGAACAAATTGGCGCAGATTGGCCAAAGCCGCCGCAGGCGCGCTAAAATGCCCTTTGAACGGCAAATGCGCCGCATCGAAGCTCGATAAATCGCCCAGCGGACCGATTTCGCCATCCAAAGCAAAATCATCGCCGCCGAAATTGGCAGAAACACGCAACACCACCGGTCGCTGCATCTGCACATCGTCCACTTCGATATTCAGCTTGCTCAACACAATATCGCGGCCAGTCTGCGCATCGCGATAGCGCACCTCGCCATTGTTCATACGCAGCGATTGCGCGGAAAGTGCGGCAAGAATAGAGCCGTTGCCAGCGGGAGTTTTGCCACCTTTTGCAGCGGACGCAGATGATTTTGCAGGCCTTGCAGGCGCGGATGCCGCTGGCGAACTGGCCGAAGGCAATAAATCCTCCCAGTTGCTGAAACCGTCGGCAGCGCGTTCGAGGTGCAATTTAGGCGAGTCCAAAACAAAGCGTTCGATCTGATAACTGCCGCCGAGCAACGGCAACAACGCCACCTGCACATCGAGACTTTTCACGCTTAGAAAATCGCCTTCGGCAAAACCGCGCGGATTGGCGATTTTTACGCCGTCGATGCGTACCCCCACCCACGGGAATAGCGATGCTTTCAATTCGCCGATTTCGATTTGTCGACCAGTCGCTTTTTCAGCCTGATCGACAATTAGCGATTTGTATTGGTTGGCATCAATAAAAAATGGCGCGGCAATCAGCAGCACAACCAGCAGGGCAAGACCAATCAGGGAATAACGGAGGGTTTTTTTAGCTGTTTTTTTCATATTCGAATCGTGGAGCATGCCTGCCCGCTCCGCAAGTGCGGAAAATGCGCCAGCAAATCACAAAAATCATCGACTACGGCTCTAGCTCCCGCCGCGCGCAGTGCCTTTGCATCCGCCACCCCAAACGACACGCCCAGCGCCCGCACACCCGAAGCCTCGGCCATTTGCATATCCAGCAAGGCATCGCCAACAACGCTCGTTTGCGCCGCTTGCACACCCATTTCACGCATGCATTCCTCGACCATCGCCGGATGCGGCTTCGACGGGCAATGATCGGCGGTGCGCAAGACCAGAAAATGCCCGGCAAGATCGAATGTATCCAACACCTGCAGCAGCCCCGCCTGCGATTTTCCGGTCACCACACCCAGCCAATAACCGCGTTCCCGCAAGGCCGTCAATGTTTCGATCACACCGTCGAACAATCCGTATTGCGCCGGTAATGTGCGGTATAAATGCCGGTATGTTTGCACTACATCATTGCACATCACAGGCGATTCGTCGGCCAACAATTGCCGCACCGCCTGCGCCAGCGACAAACCGACCACCGGCGCAACCGCGTCTAGCGAAGGCTCGCGCAAGCCGTGCTCGGCAAACGCCTGCTGCATCACCGCGATAATATGATGATGCGAATCCATCAGCGTGCCGTCGCAATCGAATAAAATAAGTTGCGGCTCAGGCATCAAGCTTCGTCGCCACCCAGCAGACAATCAATCGTTACGTACTTCATTATTTCCTCTTTTCCATCGGAAAATAAACGCTACAATCATGCCTTGATAACTCAAGGGGCCGTAGCTCAGTTGGGAGAGCGTTACGTTCGCAATGTAGAGGTCGCCGGTTCGATCCCGGCCGGCTCCACCAGTCAAGAAACCCGGCTCCGCGCCGGGTTTTCTTTTGACTAATATTGACCTTTAATCCTCCCCCCCCTCCCGTTTGAAGCTGTGCCGGAACGGGTGTTTGCGAAACGGATGAGCGCAATATGTTGCGCCCGTTTCGTAAATACACGGGCCGGGAATTCACAGCTTCGCCGGGCGGCTTTCTTTGCTTCTTTCTTGGCCGCGCAAGAAAGAAGAAACACACGGCATTTGAGAAAGGAAATACGCTAAGGGTTTACGCATTAAAACCTTCCTATTCTTACGCGCTTAAATCGCCGCCACCTCACGCATGGCGCGGGTCAGACAGGATAAGTCTTCCGGGGAAATAATGTATGGCGGCATGATGTAAATCAGCTTGCCGAAGGGGCGAATCCATACGCCTTTTTCGACGAATAGCGGCTGAATGCGCGCCATATCGACCGGCTGTTTCATTTCAATCACACCAATCGCGCCGATCACCCGCACATCGGCGACCTGCGGCAGATTGCGGCATGATACCAATTCGGATTTGAGTTGTTTTTCAATCGCCATCACCCGCGCTTGCCACGGCGAATCCAGCAACAAGCGCAAACTGGCCAAGGCCACAGAACAGGCCAGCGGATTGGCCATGAAGGTCGGGCCGTGCATCAGGATCGAATCATTTTGATGAACCCCGGCGCAAACCTTGGCATTGCTCAGCACCCCCGCCAAGGTCATATAACCGCCGGTCAGCGCCTTACCAACGCACATAATATCCGGTGAAATTCCGGCATACTCGCAGGCGAACATTTTGCCGGTGCGCCCGAATCCGGTGGCGATTTCATCGACAATCAACAGCACATCAAATTCATCGCACAATGCGCGCACCCGGCGCAGAAACTGCGGCGCGTAAACACGCATGCCGCCTGCGCCCTGCACAATAGGTTCGAGAATGACGGCAGCCAGTTCATGCTGATGGCGCTCGATTTTTTCGGCGAAATCGGCGATTTGCGTTTCGTCCCAATCGGCTTGGCTGACATTCTCCGGCGCTTCGGCGAAAATATGCTGCGCCAACATCCCGGCAAACAAATGATGCATACCTGTATCGGGATCGCAGACGCCCATCGCGCCGAAGGTATCGCCGTGATAACCGTGGCGAATGGTCAATAAACGTGTTTTTTTGCTATTTTTTTGCGATTTCCAGTACTGAATGGCCATTTTTATCGCTATTTCGACAGAAACTGAGCCAGAATCGGCAAAAAACACCTGTTTCATGCCATTTGGCGCTAATCTTAGCAATAATTCCGCCAATTCAGACGCCGGGCAGTGCGTCAAACCGCCAAACATCACATGTGCCATGCTTTCCAGCTGCTGCGCCGCAGCCTGATTCAGCGCTGCCACGTTGTAACCGTGAATCGCACACCACCACGACGCCATGCCGTCGATCAGCGATTTCCCATCTTGCAAAAACAAACGCACACCTTCGGCACGTTCGACGGCAAAGACCTGCGGCGGTTTCTGCATCGAAGCATACGGATGCCAAACATGCCGCCGCTCGAATTCAAGCCAGCCGTTTTTATCCGACAAAGTGCCCTACTCCGAAACCAGCTCGGCGACAAAACGCTCCAACACCACCGGCTTCGCCTCCAGACTGGCTCCCTTGAGCAACATTTCCACCTCGACCATGCGCTGCATCGCCCGCATCAACTGCTGCGGTTGCCAGTATTTCACCTGTTTGGGAACCTCGTAACGCGCCGCACCAAACACCCCTGCCTTATTCGCCGCCGTACGCCGGTCGCTTTTTTCGAACCAGACAAACATCAACAATTGCTGCAAACGCGTGGACAACCAGCTAAGCACCTGCACCTCGGCCACCTGCTGCTCGCGCAACAAACCGCGCAGCAAACCGATAGCCTGCGGCGAACGCTCGCCAACCGCCGTACACAAGGCCGATAAATCACGCGGACTGCGTTCGCCGAGCAGATCGCCGACCACTTCAACATCCAATTCCGCGCCTTCGCCGCCATCGAATAAACGCAAACGCTCCACCGCCTGCCGCGCCGCCATGCGCATGCCGGTCAGTTGTTCGCCGAGCAAGGCAAGCGCCTCATCGGAAAGCTTGATGCCAGCTTCATGCGACACTTCATTCAGCCAGCGCCCGAACGCCGCCTCGTCCATGCGCGGAATCGCACAGCAAACCATATCCGGCAAAGCTGTTAAACGCTTATGCACTACTTTTTTTGCCTCGATAGCGGCAGCACAAATGATTAAACGCAGGCCGGACGGCGGTTGTGCGGCGAGTTTTTCCAGTTGTTCGATTTGCTTGGGGCGGGCGCTACCGGCATTGCGTACCAAGGCATGACAACGCGCCTCCCCGAACAGTCCCGGTTGCAGATTTTCGTGAATCAGCGCCAGTTCATTGACATCGACGCGTAAAATCGTCGCCCCCTCAGCTCCGTCCTGCAATAACAATTCGGCGGTTTCAAAAACCCCGTCTTCATCGTCACCACTTAGGTAGTAACAAGCATGACTGGCCGGAAACAGCTTCGCGAGCGGTAATTTTATCGACATCCAGCGCCTGTTAACAGCAATCTAAAACCCAGAAGAAAGTTTGAGCCAAGCCTGTCGCATCCATCCGGCCTCAAGATCGGAGCGGATACGCGCTTTGGCCGATTCGATGGCTGTCGGACTGCCGCCGACATTCACATCCTCGTAGGCCGAAATAGTACCGCCATCCCAAATGCGCTCGCCATCGCGCCACAGACTCAATTCACCGCTCAACGTCATGCGGTCAACAGTGGCGATGCCGACATTATCGTAGGTAATCGGCCTGAGTGTTTCATGCAAATTACCGATATGCATTTCGATATCCGTCTGCTGATCGGATTCGACGGAAATGATATTGTAACCCACCGAGCGATCACGCACAAACGCCTGCCATGCACGCAAAAATGCGGTCTGTGTGCCACCGACGCCAATGAGTTTAACCGTCTTCACATCATCCGGAACCGCACCGCGCCCCGTTCCCGCCAGATGATAACCACAGGCATTCAGTGCCAATAGCAAACAAAAAACCATGCCCATAGCGATTCGATTCATTGCGGACGCACCACAATATTCAGCAATCTTCCGGGAACCAAAATTACCTTGACGATGTGCATATTTTCCAACCATTTGGCGATACTGACATCCGATTGCGCCGCCGCCAATGCATCATCCTGCCCGGCATCCTTGGGCAGGGTGATTTCGCCGCGTTTTTTGCCCTGAATCTGCACCACCAGCGTGATTTCATCCTGCACCAGCGCCGTTTCGTCCACTTGCGGCCAATCGCTAAGCACTGCGATTTTATCCATCCCCAAACGCCCGCCGATTTCGCATGAAAAATGCGGCACAAACGGGGCCAGCATCGCTGCCAGAGCCTGCAAACCTTCGCGGAAAGCCGCCTGCCCTGTTTCCCCTTTCGGCGCAAACGCCTGCAGGCTGTTGGAAAGCTCCATCAGCGCAGCAATCGCCACATTAAAGGCGAACCCGTGTTCGAATGCATGCGTTACCTTTTTAATTGTTGCGTGGATGTCCAAACGCAAGGCTTTAACCGCCGCTGCATCATTATCTTCCGCTGTTTTCCCATCCAGTTTTTCCAGCAAGCGCCACACACGTTTCAAGAAACGGTGCGCGCCTTCCACCGCCGCATCGTTCCATTCCAGTTCTTTTTCCGGTGGCGCAGCAAACAGGGTGAACAAACGCGCCGTATCGGCCCCGAAGCGCTCGATAATCGCGTTCGGATCAACGGTATTGCCCTTGGATTTGGACATTTTGCTGCCGTCTTTGAGCACCATGCCCTGCGTCAGCAGATTTTTGAACGGCTCGTCGCCACCCTGTTCGGAGGTAAACAATCCCGTATCGCGCATCAATTTGTGATAAAAACGCGCATACAGCAGATGCAGCACCGCATGCTCAACACCGCCGATATATTGATCGACCGGCGTCCATTTGGCGATGGCTGCGGCATCGACCATCGCATTCTGATTGCGCGGAGATGTGTAGCGGTTCATATACCACGATGATTCCATGAAGGTATCGAAGGTATCGAGTTCGCGAACCGCAGGCTTGCCGCACTGCGGACAATCCGCGTGTTTGAAGGCTGCGCATTCGCTGAGCGGCGATGCGCCGCCGGTCGGCTGCAAATGTGTCGGCAATTCAACCGGCAATTCATCTTCCGGCACAGCCACCGCACCGCAATCATCGCAATGAATGGCCGGAATCGGCGCACCCCAATAGCGCTGCCGCGATACCAGCCAGTCGCGCAGACGGTATTGCACGCGTTCGCCGCCTTTGCCGTTCGCTGCCAGATATGCGGTGATTGCTGTTTTTGCTTCGCTTGAAGACAGGCCATCGAATTCGGAAGAATTCACCAATATGCCGGTCTCGGTGAATGCCGCCGCATCCATATCCCAATCGCCATCGGCAGGCCTGATGACCTGCTTGATATTCAGGCCGTATTTCCGGGCAAACTCGAAATCACGCTGATCGTGCGCCGGAACACTCATCACCGCCCCGGTTCCATAACCCATCAACACAAAATTCGCCACCCAAATCGGCACTTTCTCTCCGGAAACCGGGTGAATCGCATCAAAACCGGTGTCCATGCCCTTCTTTTCCATGGTTTCGACATCGGCTTCCTTGGTGGAAATCTTGCTGCATTCGTCGAGAAATGCGGCCAGTTCGGGATTGTTCTCAGCCGCCTTTTTAGCCAGCGGATGCCCTGCCGCCACCGCCATATAGGTCACCCCCATCAGGGTGTCCGGGCGGGTGGTGAAAATATCCAGTGTTTCGTCGCAGCCTTCGATGCCGAACGACACTTCCGCACCGCTTGATTTGCCAATCCAGTTGCGCTGCATACCGATGACCTTTTCCGGCCAGCCGCTCAATGTATCAAGGTCGGCCAGCAATTCCTCGGCATAATCGGTGATGCGGATAAACCACTGCTTCAAATTCTTTTTAACCACCGGCGTTTCGCAGCGCCAGCAAGCGCCATTCTCCACTTGTTCGTTGGCCAGCACCGTATGACACGGATCGCACCAGTTCACTTCGGCTTCTTTTTGATAGGCCAGCCCCTTGTCCATCAATTGGGTGAACATCCACTGTTCCCAGCGGTAATAATCGGGATGACAGGTGGCAATTTCGCGGCTCCAATCGTAGGACAAGCCGAGGCGTTTCAACTGGCCACGCATCTGGTCGATATTGGCATACGTCCATTCCGCTGGCGGGCGTTTGTGTTTAATCGCCGCATTTTCCGCAGGCAAGCCAAACGCATCCCAGCCAATCGGATGCAACACATTGAATCCCTGCATGCGTTTGTAGCGCGCCACCGCATCACCAAGGCAATAATTGCGCACATGCCCCATATGCAGATTGCCGGACGGATAGGGGAACATGACCAGACAGTAATAACTCGGGCGCTGATCGGCAGGATCGTCGCTGGCGCTATCGCAATCTAAATCGGCCCAAATCTGCTGCCATTTTTCTTCCACTTGCTGTGCTTCGTAACGCTCTGTCACCGGCTGTTTCTCCTCGTTTCTGCTGGTTGCGGATAATGCGGGCTACGAAGACGAATGGAAAGAAAAAAACTGTTCAGCGCAGGTTGTTTTGATTGATGTCTATCTTCCGGCGTTGATTCCCGGTTTTCACGCGTCCATGATTGTCAGGTAGTAGATTTTAAGGTTTAACATCTTTAATAAGCTGCCCTGCTTTTTCCCTCTCAATGCTTTTGTTAGGCTTATTATTCTATAAGATCAGATTCGTCATATGCCCTAATGGCACCGATTGTCACCTTATCAAACCACTGCATACTGTTCATTATTTGCAACGGCATTACGCCTTCCTCGTAAGCCATAAAGTAATCAACCATGAGAACATCATCACGAGGCATAGAAAAACGGGAAAACACAACACTATCGTTTAGTCTGTTAACCAGCTCCAGTTTCTCCTCTCGACTTCGATTCTCTTTCAGGCCAAACACTGACATAAATTTCAATAGCTGTTTATCGCTATCCACCGAAATTATTTGGTGAAAACCTGATGGCCCTTTTATTCTTATATCTCCATCGCTATCAGAGTCTGGCTTCATATAGGCCGCCTTGAATAGCTCATATATTTTTTCATTATTCATTTCACTCGGGTTAATAATGTCTGGCATTTCTTGGTCTCCTTTCCTGATTCTCAGATATATTCTTGTTCAGTGCTGGTTTTGCGAGCATAACTATACAAATAAGAGAAACATATTCCCCTCTTATTCATGGTGCTTATACAAACAAACCGTCCCTGATATTGAATCTTGAAAGGCAAACAAAGGCTTTTTGATGTGTGTTCTTGCATGCTACCCTCCCTAGTGAAGACCATGATGCAATATGGAACAAATCAAGCGTTCCTGCAAGTCGTATGAATAGTCGCCACGAATGAAAAAGGGGGAACCAATGCCCCGAACGGTGCGTGCAAGTCTTGCTGATGCATATTATGTTTGCGGCATGAAGAAAAGCCTTTCTGCAGCAAGCTTGCTGATAAGCATACTGGCCCTATCCGCTTGTGTGCCGATGGTCGGCGGGCCGTGCGAATACCGGACATCGCTTGATCTGGCGCATGTTGAAAAAGCGGAAAACGGTTTCAATCTGATTCTGCACGACCCGCATCTTGGCCTCAGCGACCTTGCTTATCCGTTTACCAAAGCCATCAGGCAGAAAGAGCCGAGTACAGCGGCCAAAGCTGGCGATGTCTGGCATGTTGTTGTGCATGAACAAATCAAAGGCACTTGCACACCGCTATCCGTCGCGCTTTTTCAGCGTGCCGATGCCGATGCATCCGCTTATAACGTGTATTTTTCTGCCGACAGAAGCGATCCGTCGCCTGCGGAAAAAGACATGATCGCCGCTTTCGCAAAGCGGCATGCACGCTGCGAATTGCGTATCGAAGGACACACCGATGAAACAGGATCGCGGGAATACAATCTCCACCTTGGTCAGCGCATGGCCGATAGCGTTGCAGGCATCATGCAAAGCGCCGGCATGGCAAAAAACAAACTGAAAACCGTCTCTTTCGGTGAAGAAAGGCCGCAAAACGCAAGCCAAGATGCCGATACCCGGCATGCATTGAACCGGCGCGTGGAAATCCTTGCCCGTTGCGGGAAAAACTAGGCATGCGCCGCTTCAAAAGCGCATTATTCGCGGCCAGTGCGCTTTTTTGCCTGCTGCTGCCGAATGCGCAGGCCAAGACGCATCATGCAACGCTGCCTGCGGGGGCATTTTTTGTGTTCAGCTTTCCCGGCTACACCTCACTGCACAATTGCGATTTTTTTCAAGACCAAACACAGGCGCTATCGACAAAAACATGCATCGACATGCTCAAAAAAGAGCAAAAAACCGCTGAAAAAGATGCGAAATATGCCGAAAGCGACTTTTTTCGTGCCTTTATCGGCAATTTCGGAAAAAACCCACTGCTTTACGACAAGGCGAAAATCCTCGTCTGCGAAAGCGATTGCCGCGAACTAAAAGCGCAGCGCAGCGGCCCGCCGGATATGCTGTGGTCTCCGCCACAAATCACCAAACAAGGGATCAGTCTCGTTTATCCACTGCCGCATTCCGTGCCTAGAAAAGATTTAAAGCTCGCCCTGTTGCTGGCCGACGGCGAATGGCGCAGCAATGTGTTTACCGCCGGTTTCTGGCAGCACAATTATATGCTGGTGCATGTCGACAAAAACGAACATGCATTGATTGTCGAGCGCGACTGGCAGAAGACGCTGAGCGATTCGGCCAATCATCTTGCCCTGTGGCAACATGTGCGCCTGTTAATCGTGCCATGCTTGTTCGCACTCCTCCTTGCCATTCCCGGCCTGTTGCTGGCCAAATGGCGTTTCCACTGGCGCTGGAAGCAAAGCGGGCGCATCTTTTTGTGGCATCTGATAACGCTGATTCTAACCATCACACTTGCCATGCTGAGCATCGGTGAAACGCTGACATTGACGGCTGCGCTACTGTTTTATCTCGGCGGCATGCTGCCTGAATGGTGGCTGCTGCAACGTGGCAACGACCTGAAAAGAAAGCATGTTTTTCTTGCGCAAATGCTGATGCGACTGCCACTCACCCTGCTTCTCATCATGATTTTCGTGTGTTCATAAGCATGCAAGCCATGCCGGACAGCACACAAAAGCTGCTAATTCTCGATTTGGATGACACACTGTTTCATGCGACGAAAACAGCCTTGGAAATTCCGCACGATTTCATGGTCGAAGATTATTTTGTCTATAAACGCCCGCATGTGGATGCGTTTCTCGATTTTTGCCGCCAACATTTCCGGCTAGCCGTGTGGACTTCAGCCAGCGAAGATTATGCAACGGCGAACGTCGTGAAATTATTCGGAAATAGCGATAATCTGGCTTTTTTGTGGCATCGCCAGCAGTGCATCACCCGCTTCGACCCGGCCAGCGGCGAATATCACTACATCAAGGATTTAAAAAAGGTCAAACGCAAGGAGTTTACGCTGGATCAGGTGATTGCACTCGACGATTCGCCGGAAAAACTTCAACGTAACTACGACAACCTGCTGCGCATATCGCCCTTTTTCGGCGAAACCGACGACGAACTGTTGCAAATCATGCCTTTCCTGCTGAAACTCAAAACCGCTGCAAACATCCGCAACATCGAAAAACGCGGCTGGAAAACATCGAGGGAATTACAATGAAGCATGAAATTCAGCGCCTGATGTTCGAGCCGAAAAAGCAGCAGGTCGGTGGTTTGGGACTGTGCGATTACCGGGTAAAGAGCCGGGGGAAATATCGGCGAATTGCTTGAGCGTACCCGCAGTATGCTGCTTGTATTGATATCGACTGAACACCTGATTGACATCGGTTTATATGAAGATGTCGTCGAGGACATGGATGCCGCCATGACTGCCATGCTTTAGCATTGGTTCACCGATGAATTGGCCAATCATACTGATTTGGACGCCGATTTTAGCCATCTGCGTACTTTTCACGACGAGCGCGACTGGCGCTGCTGGGATGCCAAAATCGTCAACAACAACGAAGCCCTGATTCAGCTCGAAATCCACGGCGCGCCGGTTTCCGGACTGGGAAGTTTACGCTGGCTGTTGCTCAGCCTTGGCGCGGATACCTTCGAGGAATCAAACGCATAATCGGCCTGTTATTGGCGACACCGCCTCATCATCGCAAAAAACAGCAGAGCCCCCTGCGCCAGCTATCCGCAATCTCATGAAAAATATGGGCTAGGCTTTAGCCGCCTTCGCCCTGAATTTAGCTGCCTTGCGTGCCCATTTCGCCGCGTGTTTTTCCAATTTCCTCAGATTACGCTGCTGTTTGGCGATATATCGCCGCCATTGCTTTGCATTCTTCTTCGATGTCGCATTGGCAAGCGCACGCTTCCAGCCGGGCATTTTA
>JAJRWP010000165.1 GCA_021545645.1 Zetaproteobacteria bacterium
CATCCGTTTTATCGAATTGATGCCGATGAAACAGGGTATGGATTGGCAGAAGCACTATATTTCAATCGACGAGGTGTTGCAGCGCGAGGATGTGCGCGCGCGTGTCGATGTCGATGCGCCGTTGCTGACCGGCAATACGGCGGCGCGTTATTTACCGTTGAAAAACGGCAAGGGCGATGTCGGTTTTATTATGCCGATGTCCGAACGTTTCTGCGAAGGTTGCAATCGTTTGCGGCTAACCGCCGATGGGGGGCTGCGTTCGTGCTTACCTGCCGATCATCAGCTTAATTTGCGTGATTTAATCAGGGCGGGTGGCAACGACGATGATATTCGCGCCGTGTTTTTGCGTTCGGCGTTGATTAAACCGGAAATTGGTATCTATGAATTCTCAGCCGACAGCGACAAACGCTCGATGATTCATATCGGCGGTTAAAAACATGCAGACGCAGATACGCGCAGATAGGCGCAGATATAAGATAAAAAACAAACTCGGATTTCCATCCGTGTTCACCTGCGTTCATCTGTGTCTAATGTTTACGCTGTTTTCCGTTTCTGCACATGCACAGGAAACAATCACGGTGGCGGTGGCATCCAGCCTATATCCGGCCATGCAGCAGCAGTCGGCGGCATTTGAGAAAGCGCACAATGTAAAGATTCGTCTAATTCCCGGCTCCACGGGGCGTTTGTACAATCAAATTGTGCAAGGCGCGCCGTTCGATGTGTTTATTGCTGCCGATGATAGGCGTCCGGCACTGTTGGCCGAACAAGGCAAAGTGATTTCACGCTATGAACTGGGGCAGGCTTATCTTGGTATTCAGGCCGGGCAGAAGATGCTTACGCTCCGACAGCTCATGGATTCCAATATTCGCCATATTGCCATTGCCAATCCCGATGTCGCGCCGTTCGGGCAGGCAACAAAAGCGGTGTTGCAGAAGCAAGCCCTGTGGTCTGTTTTGAAACACAAATTCATTTATGCACAAAATGCCATGCAAGCTGCGATGATGGTGGATAAGGGCTTGGTGGATGCGGGTTTTGTGCCGGTTTCGGTGCGCGATTTCTCCATTGCGCTGATTCACTATCGGGGTGTGCTGTTGGCCGACAAAACACTGGCACGGGCATGGTTGAACAGCATTGCAGGCGTGCAAAACAGACAATTCGCGATGCGCAAATAGTCATGTTGGCGTCGCTTTTCATCTCCCTGCAATTGGCGCTGGTGACCACGGTGATTTTATTGCTGTTGGCGTTTCCACTGGCCTATCTGCTGGCCTTTAAGTCCTTTCGCGGGCGCACGCTGCTGGAAGTGGTGGTCGCCTTGCCGCTGGTGTTGCCGCCGACGGTGCTGGGTTATTTTGTATTGCTGATGATTGCCCCCGATTCCGCTTTGGGAAGCGCATGGCAGTCTGTTTTCGATAGTTCGCTGGCTTTTTCATTTTCCGGCATGGTCTTGGCTTCAGTGTTGTACAGTCTGCCGTTTGCGGTGCAGCCGATGCAGCAGGCCTTGCGGGCGATTCCCAGTAACTGGTTGGAAATGGCGCGCACCCAAGGTTTGAACTTCAAGCAAACATTGTTGCAAGTGATGTTGCCTGCGGCCAAGGGTGGGGTGTTGGTGGCGGCGGCGCTTTCGTTTGCGCATACCATGGGTGAATTCGGCGTGGTCTTGATGGTCGGCGGCTCGATTCCGGGCGAAACCAAAGTAGCCAGTATTGCCTTGTTTGAATTCGTCGAAATGCAGCATCAATCCGAGGCATGGATGCTGGCCTTGATTCTGCTGGCGGTATCGTTTGTCATGTTGTCCTTGGTGTATTCGGTGAACCGCAAGGGGCCGAATTTGGGGGTGGCCAAATGAACAACAGCATGCAAATCACCGCCCGTTTCGGCACGCTGCATTTGCAGGCCGAGAGTGTTTTTGCCGACGGCATTACCATCGTTTCGGGTGAAAATGGCGCTGGGAAAACCAGCTTGCTCAGATGCTTGGCCGGTTTGGAAAAGGCGCAGGGGCAGATCATCGTGGGTGGCCAAGCATGGCTGGATAGCGATGGCGGATTTATTGCCTCGCCGGAGGCGCGGCGCATCGGTTGTGTGTGGGCGGATGTTGCATTATTGCCGTGGCTGAGCGTTGAAAAAAACATCATGCTCGGCGCGGATAATATTGCCCGGGAAAAATTAAAGCCTTGGATGAGTTTATTATCAGAACATCTTGAAATTGTTCACCTATTGAAGCGCAAGACACATGTGCTTTCCAGCGGCGAAGCGCAGCGTATTGCCTTGGCCAGAGCCATCTACCGAAAGCCTGCCGCGCTGCTGCTTGATGAACCTTTTTCAGCGCAGGCCCCCGCTGTTCGCCAGCGTTTGCGGAAGGCCTTGCAAACGATTCAGAAGGCATTGAATATCCCGGTGATTATGGTCAGCCACGATGCCGACGATGCAAAAATATTGGCCGATCAGCATTGGCATATGCGCGAGGGTAAATTGTTAACCGCGTTGTCTCGTCATTCCCCTGCCGAGGGAGATTTGGAAGGATTAACAAAGGTGGTAAACGATGAATGAGGCTGCAAATCCATTAAGCCATTTCGATGCCGAAGGACGCGCCCGCATGGTCGATGTATCGGCTAAAAATGAAAGCACGCGTATCGCCGTTGCCAGCGGTGAAATTCACATGCAGCCCGATACCTTGGCGCACATTCAGCAGGGTAAATTAAAGAAAGGCGATGTGCTGGCAGTGGCCGATGTGGCGGCGGTGATGGGCGCGAAAAAAACACCCGATCTGATTCCGATGTGTCATCCGTTGATGCTTTCCGGCATTGATGTGGCGTTTTCCGAATTGACGGATGCTTGCGGTCTGAAGGTGCAAGTATCAGTCAAATGCAAGGGCAAAACCGGCGTGGAAATGGAGGCTTTAACGGCAGTCAGCACGGCGCTGCTGACCGTTTACGATATGTGCAAGGCTGTGGATAAGGGCATGACTTTAAGCAATATCTGCCTGGATAAAAAAACAGGCGGTAAGTCGGGCGATTTTCAGCGTGATCTTGGACTATCCAAAGGAAAAATGCAGATGGCCGATGATTTTGATGCACCGTTGGATGGTTTCTAACGCTTGTTACTTTACACAGGCTAACATGTACTTGCATATATATGTGTTTAAACGAGGTGCATGATGGGGCAAGTCACCATATACATTGATGATAAAACCGAAGCCGATATGAATGCGGCGGTGAGGGCATCGGGCATTTCCAAAAGCAAATGGGTAGCGCGCGTGATTCGTGAAAAAGCTGGGGCGGAATGGCCGCAGGAAGTGAAGGAATTGGCTGGAGAGTGGCAAGATTTACCTATGGCGGAAGATATTCGCCAAACTGTGACAGATAGCCAGCGTGAAGGTTGGTTTTAGGTATGGATGAAACAGAATCCTTATTAAGTTCAGAAGAGAATGCCAAGCAATTGAAATCATCAATCAAAGAGCTGGAAGCAAGCCCTAAAAATGAACTTTTTGGCATTCGGGAAGATAAAGAGCAAGATGTTGATGATTATGTGCGGGATATTAGAAAAGGGCGAGGGCTTTGATGGGTAGTGAGCAAGCTAAAACTCAAAAAGGGTTTGCTCCAGCAGGTGCTTGTGTGAGTTTTTGACATAAGGATGCTCCTTACATCAGAAATCAGGGTGGTTTTTGATATAAGCAAGGTGGCTATGTCAGAAACAGTGTTTGTTTTTGACATAATCTTGGTTTCGCCCTAAGCTTTCCCTGTGTTTAGCAATATGAAGGGGCAAGCAAGTGAATATTGATGATTATGTTGCGGGTGAATACCAGCAACAATATGAATACAAGAGCTTTAGCCCAACCACGATTAACCGTGCTTGGGAAATCTCGGATAGTGAAGTGCAAACCTTGCTTAGCGAGGCGGATAGAGCATTGGGCGAGCTAAATGCTTTTTCTCAGCTTATTCCCGATGTGGACTTTTTCATTACCATGCACATCACCAAAGAAGCAACCCAGTCCAGCCGTATTGAAGGCACGCGCACCAATATGGAAGAAGCTCTGCTGGATGAGCAAGAAATTGAGCCTGAAAAGAAAGATGATTGGCAGGAGGTGCAAAATTATATTCATGCCATTCATCAAGCTATTGAACAGTTGGAAAGCCTGCCCCTTTCCAATCGACTACTGAGAGATACACACCGCACATTGATGCAGGGCGTTCGTGGTAAAGACAAAATGCCAGGTGAGTTTCGCAGAAGTCAGAACTGGATTGGTGTCAGCCTGAAGCAGGCAGTATTTGTCCCGCCACATGATGAAGCTGTGCCGGATTTAATGAGTGACTTGGAGGCTTTTTTACACAATGACATGGCGCATGTGCCGCACCTGATTAAAATTGCGATTGCGCATTATCAGTTTGAGACCATTCACCCGTTTAATGATGGCAATGGCCGCTTGGGTCGCCTGATGATTGCGCTTTATCTTGCCAGTAATGATTTACTTACAAAGCCAACGCTTTATTTGTCCGACTTTTTTGAACGCCGCAAAACACAGTATGTTGACCATCTTATGGCAGTTCGGGAGGGGAACCGGCTTAAGGCATGGCTGATTTTCTTTTTGTATGGTGTGAAAGAAACCGCTAAAAGCTCTATTCAGGTGTTCAAGGATGTTTTGAAACTGAAAGGGCGGTTGGATAGTGAAGTGCTGCCTCACTTTAGTACCCGCAGGCAAAAAAATGCTCAAACACTGATGAGGCAGCTCTATAAGCGGCCTGTGGTGAATATCAAGGCGGTGAGTTTGTTATTGGGTATTCCCGTCAATACAGCTTCATCGCTGGTCAATGATTTTGTGAAATACGGGGTGCTGCAAGAAATGACAGGTAAAGCACGCGGCCGTATATTTGTGTTTAAGGAATACATGAGGATTTTTGCGGGGGAAGGTGAGTAAATCACAAAGTAGGCAAGCTTTAGAACATGCCAAGCGATTGAAAGCGTCAATCAAAGAGCTTGAAGAAAGCCCAAAAGACGAACTTTTTGGCATTTCGGCGGATAAAGGGCAAGGTGTTGCGGTGTATGTACGGAAAATGCGAGATGGTCGGCGGTTTTAGTTGTAGAATGATGGGGATAAAGGGAGTGTGACTTGCCATTATTGAACTGGTTAAATAAAGATAAGGCCGTGCAAGCAGGGGATAAAGTGCCTTATCGCTTGCTGGAAGCTGTGCCTGAACTGTCTTATGGTGATGTGGACACTGAGAATATGCTGATTCAGGGGGATAACCTTGAAGCCTTGAAAGCATTGCTGCCTTATTACGCTGGTAAAGTGAAATGCATCTATATTGACCCGCCCTACAATACCAAGTCTGCTTTTGAACATTACGATGATAATTTAGAGCATAGCAAATGGCTTTCGATGATGTATCCGCGATTGGAACTGTTGCGTGAACTTCTGGCAGAGGATGGATCGATTTGGGTTTCGATTGATGATCATGAAGGGCATTATTTAAAAGTGATGATGGATGAGGTGTTTGGAAGAAAAAACTTTGTTGCGAATGTAATATGGGAAAAGAAGTACTCTCCTCAAAATGATGCAAAATGGCTATCAGATAGTCATGACCACATCCATGCTTATGCTAATAAAGAAATATGGCGACCAAACCTTTTGCCTAGAAGTGAGGCAATGAACAAGCGATACAAGAATCCAGATAATGATCCAAGGGGGAGCTGGAAAGCGTCAGATTTTTCGGTTAAAACATACAATAAAAATAATGATTATACGATAACTTTACCGTCGGGCAGGAGAGTAAAGCCCCCTACTAGCAGATGCTGGGGCTCTAATGAAGAAAAGTTAGCATCATTGATTAAAGATAATAGGATTTGGTTTGGTAAAACTGGTGATAATGTCCCTTCGGTTAAGAAGTTTTTAAGCGAAGTTAAAGACGGTTCAGTTTCAAAGACGATTTGGAACAGAATTGATGTAGATGACAATCAGAAAGCAAAAAGAGAAGTGAAGGAACTGTTGTTATCAAGCACTTTTGGTACACCTAAGCCAGAGCGTTTGATTCAGAGAGTGCTGCATATTGCCACAAATAAAGGCGACTTAATTTTAGATTCATTTCTTGGTTCAGGCACAACGGCAGCCGTAGCCCATAAAATGGGTAGGCGGTATATTGGCATTGAAATGGGTGAACATGCCGAAACCCATTGCGCTCCCCGCTTGCAAAAGGTGATTGATGGTGAGCAGGGTGGAATCTCCAAGGCTGTGAATTGGCAAGGTGGTGGTGGCTTTAGGTTTTACCGTTTGGGTCAATCCATTTTTGATGCGCAAGGGCAAATTTGTAAAGATATTGATTTTAATACCTTGGCTGCGCATATCTGGTATTTGGAAAGCAAAACACCTTTATTAAAAGCGCCTGATTCGCCATTGGTTGGGATTCATCAAGGCGTGGCATATTACCTACTCTACAATGGTATCTTGGGTGATAAGCGACCCCATGGGGGCAATGTGTTGACCAGTAAGCTGTTGGCGAATTTGCCTGCATTTGATGGTCCTAAAGTGATTTATGGAGAAACCACGCGCATGGGTGCTTCACGGCTGGAAGAACATCGTATTACATTTAAACAAACGCCTTACGACATCAAGGTAAGATAACAGGTGAGCATAGTTGTATCTCAACAATGTCATTCCCGCGAAGGCGGGAATCCACAATACCAGCGAACCTTACAAAGGATGGATTCCCGCCTTCGCGGGAATGACGGAGAGGTGTGCGGGAATGATGAGAGGGGTGAGTCAAAGTATGAGACTTAAAAAATATCAAAAGGCATCGCTAGACACATTAAAAATATATTTGGAAACAAGCCGCTTTCAGGGCGCAAAACAGGCGTATGATGTTGTGCAAACGCAAAGGTATGGCGGCGAACCCTTTAAGCCGTATCAACCGTTGTTTATGGATTCCCGCCTTCGCGGGAATGACGGAGAGGTGCGCGGGAATGACGATGCGAAAACCTTGAATGATGTGCCTTATGTTTGTTTGCGATTACCAACAGGTGGCGGAAAAACACTGCTTTCAGCGCACACGATTCGTTTGGCAGGTGAACATTACCTTGAGAATGAATACCCGTTAACGCTGTGGTTGGTTCCCACCAATACGATCAAATTGCAAACATTAGAAACTTTAAAGAATCCTGACCATGCCAATCGCAGGGTTTTGGATGATTGCTTTGATGGGAAATTTCGTGTGTTTGATATTTCAGACTTCCGCCAAATTAGGCCGCAAGATATTGCAGGCTCTGCCTGTGTCATCGTATCCACCTTTGCCGCATTGCGTGTGGAGGATACCGAGGGGCGGAAAGTTTATGCCCATGATGAAAATTTAGAGGTGCATTTTAGCAAAGTGCCTGAACATCTTGAGGGTATGGAGCGCGATAAGGCATCGGAACAAATAAAGTATTCATTTGCTAACTTGCTGCGTTGGCACAGACCTTTGGTGATTGTAGATGAAGCGCACAATGCAAAGTCTGAATTAAGTGTGGATGTGTTGAATAGGATTCATGCCGCGTGTGTTGTTGAATATACGGCAACACCTGCCAAAAACAGTAATATTATTCATTCGGTTTCAGCAGCGGAACTGAAAGCAGAGGATATGATTAAGCTTCCAATTATTTTTTCAGAACATGCTTCTTGGGAGCAGGCAGTGATTGCCAGTATTCAGTCGCGCCAAAAGTTAGAAGACATTGCGGTGAAAGATAAAGATTATATCCGCCCCATTGTCTTGTTTCAGGCTGAAAATAAAGGTCAAGACACCACAGTGGAAGTTTTAGAGAAATATCTGGTTGAAAATGAGGGCATAGACCGCAAACAAATTGCCATTGCTACAGGTACACAACGCGAACTTGATGATATTGATTTATTTGATGTCAATTGTCCGATTCGCTATGTGATTACGGTGCAAGCTTTGAAAGAAGGGTGGGATTGTTCATTTGCTTATGTTCTATGTTCAGTTGCCAATACGCGCTCGAAAACGGCTGTAGAGCAGTTGCTGGGGCGTGTTTTGCGAATGCCGTATGCCAAGCGGCGAGCACAAGAAGAATTAAACAAGGCTTATGCTCATGTTTCATCCAAAAGCTGGCCTCATGCTGTCTCGCTGCTGCATGATAGATTGGTGAATATGGGCTTTGAGAAGCAAGAGGCGGAAGAATTTATTTATACGCAA
The DNA here is from genome assembly GCA_021545645.1 of Zetaproteobacteria bacterium. GTDB lineage: Bacteria > Pseudomonadota > Zetaproteobacteria > Mariprofundales > Mariprofundaceae > UBA1543. The sequence goes on from JAJRWP010000165.1 coordinate 8,175, forward strand.
CCTTCTCTTGATCTTGAAGCACCACAAGCAGAACCTTTTGAAGTGCAGCTTTCTGCGGAGCCTGATTTATCTTCGTTGGATTTATTGGAGCAAGGTTGTGTTCGCGTAGAAGAAGTTGAGGAAGGCTTTTCTCTTAAAATTGCGGGTGATTTTACAGCGGCGTTGGTAACAAAGTTGGCTAAAGCTGCAAAAAATAAGAAAGACAAGGTGGAAATTAGTCTAAAGGGTAAAATTCATATTCAACATCAACAGGCGAACTTAACACCATCACAGCGCGGGGAAGTATTTTCTGTCCCACAGCTTTGTTTGCAGTTTGATGATGGTGTAGAGCTTGCAGAAGTTGAAATATGTTTGGATGAACAAGGCTGGAGTCTGTTGGATTATTCAACCGTGTTTGATTGTAATGCTTTTTCAGTGGATGAACAGGCTGATCAATATATTGCAGATATTGCAGGGGAAAAGATAAAAATAAGTTTGTTGGGTCAGGCAGAACAATTGCAACTGACAGGAATTAAAACAGATATGACGGAGCTTGATTTATGCTGTTGGCTGGATAAACGGTTACATCAAGCTGATATTAAACAAGAAATATTATTAGAGTTTTTACGCCGTGTTGTTCAGAAATTAGTGACTAGAGAAGACTTGGATATGCCTGCGCTGGTGCGAGGTAAGTTTATTCTTGAAAAGGTTTTGCGAGATAGGATTAGCAAGTATCGAAAGGAAGCTTTTAATAAAGGCTATCAAACTTGCATGTTTGGTCCTAAGGCTATTGCTACGGTAGAGCCTTCCGAGTTTAGCTTTTCTTTTGAGCCTGATAATTACCCTGCTAATGTTTTATATGAAGGGGCAATAGCTTTTGATAAGCATTATTACCCTCGAATAGCTGGGATGAACAATGAAGAAGTTGAGTGTGCAAGAGCAATTGATAGAAACCCGCTTGTTCAAACATGGGTAAGAAACTTAGAAAGGCAAACAATTCACGCATTTTGGCTGCCTACATCTACAGATAAGTTTTATCCTGATTTTGTCGTCAAGCTTAATGATGGGCGTTTTTTGGTGATTGAATATAAAGGAGCTCACTTAAAAAATGATGATAGTGCGGAAAAAGAACTTATTGGAAAGGTTTGGGCTGAAAAGTCAGGAAATTTGTTTTTAATGGCATGGGAAGAGCATGAGAGTCGTGATGTTCAGCAACAAATTAACGATGTTTTAGCTAATGGTTAAAATATGGAGATAAATAAACATGACCCAACCCCTTGATTTAACCCCTTTACAAAAAGCATTGAATAGCCTGCTCTTTCCCATTGAGAACACGGGGCGCAAGAAGCAGGACTGAGCAGCAAAACAAGCTTGTTATCTTCCAAAGCCAAGAAATCCGTAGGGCTTGGCATCAGGATGAATGGTATTATTCCTTGGTGGATGTGGTTGCTGCGTTGACGGGAAGTACGAATCCTACTGATTATTTAAAAAAGATTCGTAAAAGGGATGAGGAGCTTGGTTTCTACATAGGGACAGTTTGTCCCCAGGTAGAAATGTTAGGAAAATCAGGTAAAAAACGGAAAGTATTGGCAGGTAAAACAGAATATATTTTTCGGCTGATACAGTCTATTCCTAGCAAGCAGGCGGAGCCTTTTAAACGCTGGTTAGCAAAGACAGGGCAAGAGCGCATTGATGAAATTGAAAACCCGGAGCTTGCTCAAGCGCGTATGAAGGCAATTTACGAGCAAAAAGGCTATCCCTCGGATTGGATTGATAAACGATTGCGCGGCATGGCGATTCGTCAGAATTTAACCGATGAATGGAAAGAGCGCGGTATTCAGGAACATAGAGACTTTGCGATTTTGACGGCGGAGATTTCCAAGGCGACATTCGGGGTAACGCCAAGCGAATATAAGAAGCTGAAACGCTTGCCTGAAAAATCCAATGCCAACCTGCGCGATCATATGGATGATTTGGAATTGATTTTTACCATGCTTGGTGAGCGCATGACGACTGAAATATCAAAATAAGAACAGCCCGATGATTTTGATGCAAGCAAAGCAGTGGCAAAGCGTGGTGGTGATGTTGCGGGCAATGCCAGAAAAGACGCGGAGAAAGAATTGGGGCGAAGTGTGGTCTCAAAGGGTAATTTCTTAGCATTGGATGCTGAGGAAGCGGTGAGAAAGAGCCTTGAAGATGATTAAAATTCTTTTTTTTGGTGTGGTGGCGGACAAAGTGGGCAAGCAGCAGATGCAGGCGCAAGCCGGGCAAAGCCTTGAAGCGTTGATTGCTGAGGTGGGCTGTGCAGACATCAAGCCGCTGTTGGTGGCCGTGAACCAAGAACAAGTAAATGATTTAAGTGTGATATTAAAAAGCGGTGATGAAGTGGCCATTATGCCGCCGTTTTCGGGTGGGTAGAATGAAGCAGACACAAAATATAGAAGGCATGGTAAACATTGACCTAAATGAATCAGCAATTGACGCTGAAGGTCAGGAAATTATCTTAAATATTATGCGTGGGCTTGATGACATTAAATACGGCAGCTTTTCTGAGAAAACTATTCTTGATATAGTAGAAGATAACTAAGGTGAATGTTCTCTTATCTGTCATTCCCGCGCAGGCGGGAATCCACCATTCCGTATGAAACAACCCTGTGTATATATGCTTGCAAGCAAAAAGAATGGTACATTGTATACTGGTGTTACCAGCAACCTTATACAACGGATATGGCAGCATAAACATGGGGTGGTTGAGGGGTTCACGAAAAAGTATCGTGTTCATACTTTGGTTTATTACGAGCAACATGAAAGCATGGAGTCAGCTATTACACGCGAGAAACAATTAAAGAAATGGAATAGACAATGGAGAATCAACCTGATTGAGGAAAAAAATCCAAGCTGGATTGATTTGTGGGAAAGCATTCAGTGACAATGAAGGTTAGCATGGATTCCCGCCTGCGCGGGAATGACGGTGATACTTGTGGTGAAAAAATATGAGTAAGCCTATTCGGATTCAGCAAGCCGATTTTTCCTTGGAAGCAGAAGTGAATGCTTTAAAGCAGACCTCGCAACGCATGGGCGGGATTGTTTCATTTTTGGGTTGCGCGCGTGATTTTTCGGAAGGGCGCGATGTGTTCTCTATTGCGTTTGAACAATATGCAGGCATGGCTGAAAAAGCGATGTGTGCCTTGCGCGATGAAGCCATGGATAAGTTCGATATTTTGGCGGTGCGCATGGTGCATCGGGTGACCACGGTGCATGCGGGCGAACAAATTGTGCTGATTGTGGTCGGCGCAGAACATAGAAAAGCTGCGTTTGCAGCCTGTGAATGGTTGATTGACGAACTCAAGCAGCGTGTGCCGATTTGGAAAAAAGAAATCACGCCGGACGGCGATAGTTGGGTAACGGAACACCCATGAGCGTGCCGGTTCTTTCGATTGTAGGCCGCTCCAATTCCGGCAAAACGACCTTGCTGGTAAAACTGATCGGCGAATTGACGGCTCAGGGTTTACGCATTGCCAGCATTAAACATTCACATCATCAACCGGATATGGACACCCCCGGTAAAGACAGTTGGCGGCACAAGCAGGCGGGGGCATTTGCCTCGTTGCTTGCCGGCCCGGAGCAGCTATTGATGGTGGCCGATGTGCAAAAACCGCTGACGCCGCAACAACTTGCGGATGCTTACTTTGCCGATGCGGATTTGGTGCTGGTCGAGGGTTATGCAGGCATGGCCGGAGCGAAAATCGAGGTGGTGCGCGGCGAACGCTCGCATGCACTGCGCAACGCCGAAGATGCGGGCCTCATCGCCGTGGTGACGGATGTGCTTGATTTGGATACTGGCAAACCCAAACTGGATTTGAATGATATAGGGCCAGTGGCATCGTTTATATTGGCTTGGTTGGCTTCTATCCGTCATTCCCGCTTACTTCCCCCTCGTCATTCCCGCGATCAGGTGAATTGCGAAGCAAGAGAGTATCCCTTGGGGGAAGGCGGGAATTCATAACGCGTGCAGTGAACAAGCAACCCTGCACTTACATCCTCGCCAGCAAGCGAAACGGCACATTATATATTGGTGCAACCAGTAAGCTTATTCAGCGGGTATGGCAGCATAAAGACGATTTAGCCAAAGGCTTTACGGAAAAATATCAGGTGCATATGCTCGTGTATTATGAATTGCATGGAAGCATGGCGTTAGCGATTACACGGGAAAAACAAATAAAAAAGTGGAATCGCCAATGGAAGATCGACTTGATTGAAAAAGAAAATCCGAATTGGCAGAACTTGTGGGGTAGTATTCAATGAGTGCAGAGGGTGATCTGGAACCTCTGGATTCCCGTGTTCACGGGAATGACGGGTTTGTTGCCAATTGCACCGCCGTCATCCTGAGCGGTGGCGAATCGCGGCGTATGGGCAGGGATAAGGCAGGTATCGAAATTGACGGGAAACCGCTGCTGCAACACGCGGTGGATGTGCTTGCGCCGTTGTTTGCCGAAGTGTTGGTCAGCGTGCATGCGCGGCGTTTCGATTCGGATTTGCCGCAGGTGGTCGATGCCTTTGCCGGGCGCGGGCCGATGGTCGGTATTGCATCTGCACTGGCGGCGATAAAAACCGACTGGCTGTTTGTCGCCGGTTGCGATATGCCGTATCTATCGCCGCAATTAATACGGCATATGGCTGGAAAACGCCGGAGGCACGATGCCGTTTTGGCCGAAATCGGCGGGCGCTTGCAGCCGATGCCCGCTTTTTACGCTAAAAATGCTTGCCTGCCCGCCATGCAGACGCGCATCGAACAAGGCCGCCGCAGCCTGCTGCGGCTGATTCCATCACTGCACACGGTAATTTTGACTGAAGACGATCTGCGCCCGTTCGATTCTGCTTTACGCAGCTTTAGCGATTTCGATACGCCGGAGGATTTAACTGCTGCTGAATCTGGCGATTGAAGTCCCGTTATTTTACGAAAACAGATAAACAGGCGCTAAGCTTTCAGGCGTATTTATCCGCCCATGCGGCGAGCACTGTGCCGACATAGGCGGCATCGGCATCGTTGCTCAACAAATGATCGGCACGATCCAGTGAAATAAAGCTTTTGGGGTGTTTGGCGGCGGTAAAAATATGCGCGGCATGCTCAATGCTCACCGTTTCATCCAGCGGCGAGTGGAAAATCAGCAGGGCGCGTTTCAAATCGCGGATATGCTGCTCGGTGCTGTGTGTTTGTAAATCGTCGAGGAACTGTTTTTTGATGCGAAAGCTGCGCCCGCCCAGCTGCACCTCGGCTTCGCCGTTTGCTTCGATGATGTCGCGCTGTTCGCTGAACATCGCATGGATATGCCGCGCATCGAAGGGTGCGGCGATGGTGCAAACCGCACGGCATTCGGGAATCTGTGCGGCGGCTTTTAATACTGCCGCGCCGCCGAGCGAATGGCCGATGAGAATAGCCGGGGCTTGCAGCGTGTCGCGCATAAAATCGGCGGCACTGATGAGATCGCTGATATTGGACGAGAAATTGCTATCCGAAAAATCGCCTTCACTGTCTCCGAGGCCGGTAAAATCGAAGCGCAATACGGCGATACCTTGTGCGGTCAGGGCGCGGCAAATGCGGGTAACTGCTTTCAGATTCTTGGAACAGGTGAAGCAGTGCGCAAACAATGCGCAGGCGCGCGGGGCTTGTTCGGGAGAATTGGCGGGAAGTTCAAGCAATGCTGCGAGCATTTCGCCGTTGGCATTGGCGAAACGCAGCTTATTTGCGCTCAAGGCAGCAGGGCGACCGGCAGGGCCGGAACCAGTGTTTCGCGATTTTCGCCGCTTAAGCTATACAGGAATGCCAGCAAATCCTTTTTTTCTTCGGCGCTTAAATGCAGTGCTTTTAATTGATTGCCTGATCCGATGGTATCGCCGCCGCGATTGTAAAAATCAATCACGTCGTTCAGGGTTTTCTTCGAGCCGTTGTGCATATACGGCGGGGTGATGGCGATGTCGCGCAGGCCGGGGGTTTTGAAGGCGTTTCTATCCTCGTCTTTACCGGAAATTTCATAATGGCCGGGATCGACGGTGTTGATGCCGGTATTGTGAAAGGACGAATCGGTAAATGCCGGGCCGCTGTGGCAGCGGATGCATTCGGCTTTGCCGCGAAACAGTGCAAAACCGCGCTTGGCGCTCGCTGAAATGGCTTCGGTATCGCCTTTTAGCCAGTGATCGAAGGGGCTGGGCGCGGATATAATACTGCGCACGAAAGTAGCCAATGCGGCAGTGATACGTTCAAAACTGACGCCTTCGGAAGCAAATGCTTCGTTGAAAGCCTGCCGATAGGCGGAAATCGCGGCAATGCGAATCACAATATTGCGTGCGGTTTCACCGCTGAGCATGCCCGGCGAAAGTAAATCTTGATTGACTGCATCTTCCAGACTTGCCGCACGCCCATCCCAGAAAAATGCGTGTTCGTAGGCCGTGTTCAACAGGCTTGGGGTGTGCCGCCCTAAACCCTGCTGATTGGCCATGGCGCGCGCCATGCCATCGGCCCAACCAAGGCCCGGATGGTGGCAGGTGGCACAGGTTTTCGACGGGTTGCCGGACAAACGCGGATCGAAGAAAAGGCTGCGCCCAAGTTCTTGTTTGTTTTTACTGTACGGATTGGCTGCCGGATAATCGACTGCCGGTAAAAGCCAAGCGTTTGCTTCGGCAGGTGGAAGCAGTGGTGAGATAAGCGGCGGCGAATTGATTTGCGGTGCTGAATCGCTTTCTTCGGCAGTGGCCGACAGCGACATGAGCAGGACAACAATGAACGAAACGATGGAAATGTGCAGCAACCGATCCTCCGGGGTCGTCAATTTCCCTGCCTGCCCTCGGCGGATAAGGGTAGACTTCTGGCGGCTAAAGGCAAGTTGTCGTTGGTTTTGATACTTGTCCGGCAGTGTTTGAAAAAAGGCAGGGTTTAGTCCGGGTAGGGCAGCGGGTCGCTCAAACCCAGTGCATTGAAGCCGCTGCGCCGGTACAGACAGGAATCGCAGTGGCCGCATGGCCGACCATCGCTGGTCGGATCGTAGCAGGAGTGGGTCAGTGAATAATCCAGTCCGAGCTTGAGGCCCAAGGCGATGATTTCCGATTTTTTCAGGTTAATGAGTGGTGTTTCGATATGTGTATCGCTACCTTCGGCTCCGGCGCGTGTGGCCAGTTTGAGGGTTTGCGCAAAAGCGGCGAAAAATTCCGACCGGCAATCGGGATAGCCCGAATAATCGACAATATTCGCACCAATCACCAAATGCGAAGCGCCTCTTGCTTCGGCAAATGCCGCCGCCATGGATAGAAAAATAAGATTGCGTGCCGGTACATAGGTGACGGGAATGCTGCCGGTTTTTTGGTGATCTTTGGGAACGTCAATATCCGAGGTGAGCGCCGAACCGCCGATACTGGCCAAATCCACACGCAATACACGATGCTCCTGCACGCCGAGTGCTGCTGCGATACGTTGCGATGCCGCCAATTCAATGCGATGCCGCTGGCCGTAGTCGAAGGCGAGCGTGTAGCAATGCCAAGCCTTCTCTTTGATGGCCCAGGCCAGTGCAGTGCTGGAATCAAGGCCGCCGGAGAGCAGCACGACTGCCGTTTCCGGCTGCTTTTCCAATTGTTTTTTTGCTGGCAATCGTTCAGACACTGGTCGCCTCCGCACCCCAGATGTGTTTATGCATTTGCAGTTGCAGGCGGACCGTCGGCGCATCCTGCAATATCCATGCCGCCAGTTGGCGCGCCGGTAAACGGCTCTCCACGGGTGAAAAAAGAATCGGAATATCCGCAGATACATGGCTGAAACGCTCTGCCAGAATCTGCAACGCCCATTGATAATCCTGCTGGCTGCACAATACGAATTTTACTTCGTCGCCTGCTTTCAAATGGTCGATATTGGCCCACAGATTACGTTCGGCCTCGCCGCTACCCGGGGTTTTGATGTCGAGAATACGGCGTACGGCTGGGTGCAGGTTGGCAATATCGAAAGTACCGGAGGTTTCCAGTTGCAGCAGCGGGCAATGTTTTGCCAACTCGTCGAGCAAGGGGCGGCAGGACTTCTGGGCCAGCGGTTCGCCGCCGCTGACCAAAACCAGCGGGCGTTTGCGTGCGAGAACATCGCCGACAATATCGTCAAGCAACATCCATTGGCCGCTATCGAAAGGAATAGCCTCTGGGGTATCGCAATAGCTGCAATCAAGCGGACAGCCGGCTAGGCGAAGCAGGGTGCAAGGCATGCCGGCAAGGGTGCTTTCACCTTGAATGCAGTCGTAGATTTCATGGACGCGGATGCGCAAAGACGCAGGCATTGATTCGTGTTTACTGTGTTTGAATAGCTTGCAGCAGTTTTCTCGCTCTTTCGGCAGCCGGAGAATCGGCATGCATTTGAATCAGCTTTTGCCAGATGCTTTTGCTTTCATCGATGCGTTTTTGCGATTGGTAGGCAAGGCCGAGCTTGAGCATGGCCACTGCATGTTTGCTGCTTTGGGGATAATGGCCAACCAGCCATTCGAAGTTGCCGATGGCGCGTCCGGTATTGTTCATGGCCAGATAGCTTTCGCCCAGCCAGTAGTAAGCCTGATCGCTGTATTGTCCTTTCGGATAGGATTTTAGCAGGGAGCGGAATTTTTCGATGGCTTCGTCGTAGCGACCGCTATTTAAGGCCAGATAAGCGGCGGTATAATGATCTTTTTCTTCTTCGCCGCTGGCCGTCTGGTCGCTCGGTTCCGCCGGTTTGATGGCTTGTGCTATTTTTTCAATCTTTTTATCCAGTTTCTTTTTGGAAATTTGCCGCGATTTTTTCAATTGTCTGGTGGTGGTTTTCAGGCGCGATGTGGCAATTCGCAAACGGCGAATTTGCTGCTTCATTTTGCCGATTTCTTCCTGCTGCGCGGCGTGCGCGGCATGGCCTTGCTGACGAACGGTTTTCAGTTCGGCTGATAATTCGGTCAATTGTTGTTGCTGATATTTCAGACTGTTTTCCAGTTTTTCCTGCCGTTGCTGTACATCGTCGATGGATTGCAGTACCAGTAGTCTATCCGCCGTCCATGCATCGACGGTTTGTTTTTTTCCGGATGATGCGCAGCCGATAAGCAGCAGGCATAGCGAAAAAGCGGCCACCGGAAAAACCGATGGCCGCCAAATCACAGATAAACTTTGATGCTTAGCGGATGACAATATCTGCCCGTCTGTTCTGGCTCCAGCAGTTTTCGCCGGTTCCACGGCAGACTGGATTCTCTTCGCCGAACGATGCGGTGCCGATATTGGCTGCCGGTGCGCCGTGACTGACCAAATAGGCCTTCACAGTATCGGCGCGACGTTGTCCAAGCGCCAAGTTGTATTCGCGGCCGCCGCGTTCGTCACAATTGCCTTCCACGGTTGCCGTACGTTGCGGATGCGCTTTCAGCCATGCTGCATTGGCATCGAGGATGCGCGCAGTTTTGGCGGAAAGTTTGGCGCTGTCGAACGCGAAATAGACCGAACGATCAGCCGGCATAGCAGCCATGCCGCCGTTGCCGTTAGCGCCGCCGTTCTGGTGCATGCCAGCGCCTTTATGGCCGTTAGCGCCGCCGTGTCCGTCGCCGTCAACACCTGTTTTCCCGGCGCAGCCGCCGAGCATTAATCCGGCCACGGCAAAAACAGCAATGGCGATTGTTGAAAATTTAGTATTCATTCGGTTCCTCCATTTTAAGTTCACAGACAAATCTTGAGCACGCAGTATATACAGGCATTTGCCACTTCACCATAGTTGCAATGCGTCCTTTGTCTATCGGCACGCAAATCGTCCTTGCATTGCTCCCGGTTTATTTTAACCGAGGACAACAAAACTAGGCTGGTCATGCCATTTTAACGCGACCACACAGGGTCCGAAGCATCTTCGCTTTTTCTGCTGACGGTCGCTATTTTACCACCCCAACTCGGCACGCTATACACCCTGCGCACACCTTGCACCATGCGTGAGAATAACAACATTTGCGCATTTGGCGACCATGCCGGGGTATCGACTTGCCCGCCGGTGACCAGATAACGCACATCGCTGCCGTCGATGCGCATGGTGGTCAGCGCGTATTGCCAGTTTTTTAGTGCGATAAAAGCGATGCGTTCGCCAGCCGGCGACCACACCGGCGATGTGTTGTACGGACCGCTTTTGCTGATGCGTTCGATATGCCCGCTACTCAATTTCATCTTGAAAATCTGCGGTGAACCGCTGCGGTTGCTGGTAAAGGCGATATATTCGCCGTCCGGCGACCATGTTGGCGAGGTATCAATACCCTTGTGGTGGGTCAGTTGCCGCCATTTGCGGGTTTTCGTATCGAATAAATGGATTTCGGGATTGCCCGTGTACGACAAGGTGGCAGCAATATAGCGACCGTCCGGCGACCATGCCGGGGTGCTGTTCAATCCTTGAAAATCGCCAAATGTGCGCCGTGTGCCAGTGGAAAGATTAAAGGTTTCCAGTCGCGGATGGTTGCCGACGTAGGTATTCAGGGCGACCAAGGTGTTGTCCGGCGATAAATCCGGCGACAGCAGCAGCCGGAAATTGCGTCCCACAGCCTGCCGGTTAGCACCATCCTGATCCTGATAAATCAAATCGGCGCGTTTGCCGTGCTTGCTGACATACAATATATGGCTGTTAAAATAGCCGGGAATACCGGTTGCGGCGCGATAAATATGATTGGCGATATGGTGGGCCAGTGGACGCAAGCCACGACTGGTATAGGAAAGCGATGTTTTGGACAGCAATTTGTTGCGAAAGGGATCATGCACCTCGATATCGGCGTTCCAGTGATTGCCCAGTTGCTTGAGATGCGCGACAGCCAGAATATCCGTGCCGATAATGCGCCAATCGGCATAATCAGCGCCTTTTTTGACCTGTTCGATGTCGGCCAGATAGCTGAATGGATTGAGCATGACAAAAGAGCGGCTGGATTCCAAATCGCGGCGGACAATATCGCGGATTTTTTGCACATCGGCGGCGCTGGCATGTTCAGCATCGACCAGCCAAGCCAGTTTCAGGGGTTGATAGCCGGACTGGAATATTTCAAATTCCGCAGCTTGTGAGGCTGGCGGTATTTGTGAGAGCAAAACAAAGAGTGTGAAGAGTGAAAAAACAATACGTCGCATGGGTCGGTTTCTAGCGGTGCGGCGGGGAGATTGCAAGTGACTGAAAAC
>JAJRWP010000166.1 GCA_021545645.1 Zetaproteobacteria bacterium
GCCGCCTTTGCCACCGCCAAACATGCCGGAAAATTTCTCCTGCAAGCGTTTGACAACCTCGTCGAGGTCCGGTTGCTGATTGGGTTTGTTGCCCCAAGGGTTATTGGGCTGATTTTGATCACTCCAAGGCATATACTCTCCATTGGTCCTGTCGCTGATGAATTACGAGCGCAGCAGTGTAACACCGCATCTACGGGATGCACGCCCTAATCGGCGCATGGTTATAGCCTGCGATAACGCCGACTGGCATGCCGTTGAAAGTGCATGGATTGAAAGTGCGTGGAATGTGATGCTTATCACTTGCCTAGGCCTTGCTTGATAAACTATCCTGTCAGACTTGTAGCAGCAAGCAAGGGAGAAGATAATGGACATATCCGAATTACTGGCCTTTACAGTTAGCAAAAAAGCCTCCGATCTGCATATTTCCGCCGGTCAATCGCCAATGATTCGCATCAACGGCGACATTGTGCGCATCAAAACAGAAGAATTCGACGCGCGCACCGTGCAGGCGATGGTCTACGACATCATGACCGACAATCAGCGCAAGCACTTCGAAGAAACACTGGAATTGGATTTTTCGTTTGCCTTGGGCGAGCTCGCGCGCTTTCGTGTCAATGCATTTTGGCAACATCGCGGCATGAGTGCGGCCTTTCGCGTCGTTCCCAGCGAGGTATTAAGCCTAGAAACATTGAATTGCCCGGATATTTTCAAAGAAATCGCCATGAAACCGCGTGGTATTTGTTTGGTCACCGGGCCGACCGGTTCCGGTAAATCAACGACACTGGCGGCGATGATCAATTATCGTAATGAAAACGAACGCGGTCATATCCTGACTATCGAAGACCCAATCGAATTCGTCCACCATTCCAAAAACTGCCTGATTTCACAACGCGAACTCGGCCCGCACACCCAATCTTTCGATAATGCACTGCGTAGCGCCCTGCGCGAAGATCCGGATGTCATTCTGGTCGGCGAAATGCGCGATTTGGAGACCATTCGTTTGGCCCTGACCGCAGCCGAAACCGGACATATGGTATTTGGTACGCTGCACACCTCGTCCGCACCGAAAACCATCGACCGCATTATCGATGTTTTCCCGGCTGCCGAGCAAGCCATGGTACGTTCCATGCTTTCCGAATCGCTGCAAGCGGTGATTTCGCAAGCGCTAATCAAAACTGCCGACGGCAACAGCCGCGTTGCCGCCCATGAAATCATGCTCGGCACCGCCGCGATTCGCAATCTGATTCGCGAAAATAAAGTACCGCAAATGGTTTCGGTGCTGCAAACCTCGCAGCGCGACGGCATGCAAACCTTGGATAACGACCTGCAAAGATTGGTTAAGGGACGCAAAATCACCCAGCAGGCGGCGCTTGAAAAATGCATCAATCGCAAGCTGTTCGGCGATCAGTAATCGGGAGGGAAATACATTATGAGTGCAAACGAACCGGCACAGCCGCTAAATATCAAGCAATTGCTGATGGTGATGGTCAAAAAAGACGCCTCCGATCTGTATATCACCGCCGGTATTCCGCCCTCCTACCGCATCGAAGGCGTTGTTTATCCGCTCAAGCAGGAATCGCTCAATCCCATTCAGTGCGAGCAGCTGGCCAATTCGACGATGAGCGAAAAACAACGCGCCGCCTTTGCCGAAGAATACGAAATGAATCTCGCCCTTGCCTACCCGGAAATGGGCCGTTTCCGTGTTAATATCTTCCGCCAGCGCGGTAATGTCGGTCTGGTTATCCGGCAAATCAAAACCGATATTCCAACCATTGATCAGCTCGGCCTGCCATCGACCTTCAAAGACATCATTATGGCCAAAAACGGCCTGATTATTATGGTCGGCGGTACGGGCAGCGGCAAATCCACATCGCTGGCGGCGATGATCGACTGGCGCAACAGCAATCAGGCCGGGCATATCATCACCATCGAAGACCCGATTGAATTCGTACATGAACATAAAAAAAGCGTTATCACCCAGCGCGAAGTCGGCACCGACACGCTGGAATTCGAGCAGGCGCTGAAAAACACCCTGCGCCAAGCCCCCGATGTGATTCTGGTCGGCGAAATCCGCGACCGAAAAACCATGGAACACGCACTCGAATTTGCCGAAACCGGCCACCTCTGCCTGTCCACACTGCATGCCAACAACGCCAATCAGGCACTGGAACGCGTACTTAATTTTTTCCCCAAGGAAATGCACGATCAAGTGGTACTCAATCTGGCAATGAATATCCGTTCTATTCTGTCGCAGCGACTGGTACGCACCACCGACGGCAAACGCGCCCCGGCCATCGAAATCATGGTCAATTCGCCGCGCATCAGCGATTTGATTAAAAAAGGCGATATTCAGGCCATCAAAGAAGCCATGGCCGAAGGTAAAAACTACGGCATGCAAACCTTCGACCAGCATTTACTGAGACTGTGGCAAGACGGTGTGATTTCCGAAGATGAAGCCATGCGTAACGCCGATGCGGTCAACGATCTGCGTCTGAAAATCAAAATGGCCAAGCTGGGCAACGACGGCGACGATTCGAACACCAGCGCGCTGGATAAACTGTCCGGCGGCGATTCCGGATTGGAAATTTAGAGACTTTTATGGCCGATAATCATCTGATCGACGAATTGCTCAAGGTCGCCTGCAAAAATCAGGCTTCGGATTTAATCGTACGTACCAACGACAGGGTGCGCATGCGTATCCACGGGGCCATTGTGACCATCCCCAGCGAACGCATCGCCCCGCCCAGCCGCGAGCAAGTGATTGAAATGATGCATCATCTGAGCAGCGATTTGGACAGTTCGCTGAATATCGATTCGTTGCAACATCTTGATTTTCATTACGAATTGGAAAATACGGCACGCTTTCGCATTCATATCATGCGCACACAGAATAATTTTGGCGTGGTCGCACGCGTGATTCCGGTCGAAATCCCCAGTTTTGAGGCGCTGCGCCTTCCAGATGTCATACGCGAGCTCGCCGAATACCGTAACGGCCTTATTTTCGTCGGCGGAGCCACCGGTTCGGGAAAATCCACCACCATGGCCACCATGCTCAACCATGTGATTCAGCACCGTCCAGTACATGCGATTACCATCGAAGACCCCATCGAATTCGGTTACGGCATCAACCATCAGGGCACGGTTTGCCAACGCGAAATCGGCCGCGATGTCGGCACGTTTGCGCAAGGCATGCACGATGCCATGCGTGAAGCGCCGGATATTATTGTCGTCGGCGAAGCGCGCGATCGTCCGGTCGCACAAGCAGCCCTGCAAGCGGCGGAAACCGGGCATTTGGTGATGAGTACTGTGCATGCGACCACAGCCACCGGCGTGTTGCAACGTATTCTCGCTGCCTTTTCGCAGGATGAACACGAAGCTGTGCGCAAACGTCTGGCGGATAATGTGCGGGCGATTATTGTGCAAAAACTGTTGCCGCTGAAATCCGGCAACGGACGCATCGTGGCACTGGAAATCATGGTGCGCAATTCGGTGATTAAGCACTTCATGCTCGATGCCGAACGCTGGCGGGAAATCCCGCGCGCTATGGAGGAAAGCAGAACCCTTTACGGCAGCCAAACCTTCGATCAACACCTGCAACAACTGGTCGAGGAGGATTTAGTCGACTACGAAGAAGCGCTGGCCAATGCCGTTAAACAGGAAGATTTCGTGATGCGCATGGGGCGCGATTAAAACAAAAAACGGATTGTTTTTGCTTCCCCAGAGCTATTTCAGTTGCTTTAGCGCCTGTTTCATCAATCCGGTTGCCGCCCGTACCGCTTCCCTGTCGCTTGCTGCATGCGGCACTGAAAATGCCTCGCCGAAACGAACCTTCCCC
>JAJRWP010000167.1 GCA_021545645.1 Zetaproteobacteria bacterium
AAACATCAAGACCTGCATACTGCTTTTTGATAATCTTCTTCATTGGTCACTCTCCTCTACGGTTTATTGAGGCTGATATCCTCAGACCTCGTATGCTAAACCCGGAGAGTGACCACCCTAACGCAATTACACCGTGTCCCTTTTCCGTTTTGCTTCCTAATGCTTGATTTATTTTTTTGTGGCAATAAATTCACTAAAGCTGCACGGTAAAAACTTTCTTGACATTGAATCTTTATCAAACTTAGCAAATAAATAATATTCTGTTACACTTTCTACTACTCCCTCTCCAAATACATCATGTTTTACCCTACAACCTTTTTTTAACTTTACCTCATTATTTTGATTGGAATGTGCATCGAAATTACTCAACAATTGATATTTATAATACTCTTCAATTAGCTTGTTTCTGAATGCGCTATCTGTAACTGATTTCAAAAAAGATAATTTATTATGTACAGTTTCAACCAATTTATCACCCCAATAGTCATTTCCTGACAATTCAAAGGTAAATGTTTTTTGATTTTCTGGTATTTTAATATGTTTGTCAAAAAAACGTGCGTAAATTCTTTTAGAATCCGAATGAAAAAGAACAACTAATACTGGCAATACAATGTTTTTGTAATATTCTCCTGTATCAGTTTTTAGAACAATACGTAGCGCCTTAGTAATTAATTTTTCGTCCGTAGCTTTAAGCTGAACTAAAAAACACCCCCCTGATGCATTCCCTGTTTCATCAAACACTTCAACAATCCCATCAATGCCATAATCTGGGTTAACATCTCGGAACACCCAGTCTTTGGGTAAAATTCTACTGAATTCAATTCGAGAATTAGTTTCTAATATATGTTGGCGTGTACGTTTCGGCATAACTCTTTTTGTGACCTAACTATCAGAACATGGTGGAGAAAATGGGGCCAGTTTACCTATTTCAGAAGTGTCGGAGATTATCATCACGACTTCCTCGCCAGCAACGTCCGTTTCAGGTGATTGATAGCCGCCGTCGGGTTCAGACCCTTCGGACAAGCCTCCATGCAATTCATAATCTGGTGGCAGCGATACAATTTGAATGCATCTTCCAGATCGTCCAAGCGTTCGCCGGTGGCTTCGTCGCGCGAATCCTTGATCCAGCGATCCGCCTGCAACAGTGCTGCCGGGCCGAGAAAACGGTCGCCATTCCACCACCACGACGGGCAGGCGGTGGTGCAGCAACCGCACAAAATACATTCGTAGGAACCATCCAATTCGGCGCGCTGATCGGGCGTTTGCAACCTTTCATGTTCGGGAACCGGGCTTTCGGCCTGCAACCACGGTTTTACCGAGCGGTATTGATCGAAAAAATGCGTGGTATCGACGACCAAATCACGAATCACCTGCATGCTCGGCAGCGGGCGTACCTTGATCGGCTGTTTGAGACCGGCAATCGGTGTGATGCAAGCTAAACCGTTCACACCGTTGATATTCATGCCGTCCGAACCGCACACGCCCTCGCCGCAAGAGCGGCGGTAGGTCAGCGTGCCGTCCAGATTCCATTTAATATAGTTCAAAGCATCGAGCAATTTCATGCCGGGTTTATTCACCGGAACCTCAAACGACTGCATGCGCGGCTCGCCGCCTTGTTCAGGGTCGAAACGATAGATTTCCAGTTGAATCACAGTATCCATCAATACACCCGCTTCTTCGGCGGAAACGATTCCACAGTCATCGGCCGGGTGCGCACCGGTTTGTAATCAAGCTCCACCTTACCGTCGCAAATCCTGCCCAGCGTGTGTTTCATCCATGTTTTGTCGTCGCGTTCGGGATAATCGTCTCTGGCATGTGCGCCGCGCGATTCTTTACGCGCCAACGCCCCCGCCGCCGTCACCCGCGCCAACGCCATCAGATTTTCCAGCTCCAAGGCTTCAATCAGTTCGGTGTTGAACAAACGATTGGTATCTTCGATGCCCGCGTGTTGAAGTTGCGCAGCAACGGTTTCGATGTGTTGCACACCCTCGGCCATCACATCTTCGGTGCGATAAACACTGAAATGCGCCTGCATCACCGATTGCATTTCGGCGCGCAGTTGCGCGATGCGTTTGTCGCGTTCACCGCTACCGGAGAGCCAGCGCTCAATGCGTTCGACACCCGGCTGCCAGCAATCGGGATCGAGTTTGGGATGGTAACGATGCGCTTTCAGGCGTTTCATCACCTGATTGCCGCAAGCGCGCCCGAAAACGATGATTTCAAGCAACGAATTGCCGCCCAAACGGTTCGCACCATGCACCGATACGCAGGCCGCTTCGCCAATCGCATACAAGCCGGGCATGACTGTTTCCGTATCCTTGCCTTGGGTGAAAACAACCTCGCCGAAACGATTACTCGGCACGCCACCCATCGTGTAATGCGCTGTCGGCTGCACCGGAATCGGCTCTTTGGTGCAATCCACACCGGAAAAACGCAAGGCCAATTCGTGAATATTCGGCAGGCGTTTTAGAATCAAATCTTCGCCGAGATGATCCAATTTAAGCAGTGCATGATCTTTTTTCGGGCCGCAACCGCGCCCTTCGCGGATTTCAATGGCAATGGCGCGGCTAACCACATCGCGGCTGGCCAAATCCTTGGCTGTCGGCGCATAACGCTGCATAAACCGCTCGCCTTCCGAATTCAGCAGATAACCGCCCTCGCCGCGCACCGCTTCGGTAATCAACGGCCCGACATCGGCAATGCCGGTCGGGTGAAACTGGTAAAATTCCATATCTTCAACAGGCAATCCGGCATCCAAACACAACGCGCCGCCATCGCCGGTGCAAATATGCGCGTTGGTGGTGGTCTGGAAAATACGCCCAGCGCCGCCGGTCGCCAGAATCACCGCTTTGGCCTGAAATAAATGGTATTGCCCGTTGGCAATATCCCATGCCATCACACCCTGACAACCACCTTCATCGGTAATCAGATCAAGAGCGAAAAATTCTTCGTAAAAATGCGTGCCGGCGCGCAGATTTTGCTGATACATGGTATGCAAAATCGCATGCCCGGTGCGATCTGCGGCAGCACAAGTGCGCGAAGCCTGTCCGCCTTCGCCGAATTCGCGCGATTGACCACCGAACGGACGCTGATAAATCGTGCCGTCGTCCTGCCGTGAAAACGGCACGCCCTGATGCTCAAGCTCGCGCACCAATTGCGGCGCGGCGCGGCACATATATTCAATCGCATCCTGATCGCCGAGATAATCGGAGCCTTTGATGGTGTCGTACATATGCCAGTGCCAATGATCGGAGGTAACATTGCCCAGCGCCGCATTCATACCGCCCTGCGCGGCTACCGTGTGCGAACGGGTCGGCAATACCTTGCTGACCACCGCCACCCGATAACGGGCATCGGCAAGTTGCAAGGCACAACGTAAACCCGCGCCGCCTGCACCAATAATCACCACGTCGTGGAAATGATGCTCAACCTTATCCGTCGATAAATACGCCATCAGCTACCCCACGCCCAAATCACCGCAAACCACCAGACAGCAAGCCCGGCGACGGTCGTCAGTATCAAACCCATCAGCAGCACACGCCACGCCACCACATGCACATAATCCTCGACCAACACCTTGATGCCCAGATAGGCATGGGTCAGCAGCGCCAATAAAAACAGCGTATGCAATGTGCGTCCGATATGGCTGTTCAACAGGTTGAGCAGCCGCATTTGATCCAGCGAACCGTCGTAAACGGCAAGCAATAAGGCAAAAGCCATCGGCATAAACAAGGCAATCACCACCGCGCTCAAACGCTGCAAATACCACTCGTTAAGACCATTATGGGCGCTGCCGTAACGCATGTTTTTCAGCATAACTCACTCACCATAAAACCCTCACCACAAATACACTGCCAGCAGCACAACAGCCGCCAGCCCTGCAGCAAGACTGAATCGCGCACTGCCGCGCATCTCTTCGCGTGTTTCTGAAAATCCCGCATCAAGAAGAATAAAACGCATGCCGTTGACCAGATGATAGATCAACGCCGACCCGATTAACCATAAAAGCAAGCGCCCGAGCGGTGAATGCATCCAATTGATAGTATCGGAAAAATCAGCCGCCGAAGCCGTCAAACCACTCAGCAGGCAAAGGTAAACCGGCACAAAAAGAACCAGCACAACACCGCTAATCCGGTGCGCAAAACTGGCCAACATCGGCCCCCGCCAGCGATACACCGATACACGCGGTGAAAGCGGCCTGGCCGATCTCTGATTATCCGTATTGTGAACCGTGCCTTGAACGGTTTTCGGTGAGACCTGCATCTTGCTCTCCGTGCTCATGGCGTGGTTATAACATGCAGCAGTCGCCAAGTTAAGGGCGGCATTGCAATGGACGATAACATTACAAGCATAATGTATCCCGGATTCCGGCCACCCGATCCGCCAACTGACCGGCGCGATACCAGCCCGCCCCTTCTCCGGCCTTGGCATGCAACACAACAGCAGCGGTAATCGCCTGCTCCATATCAATCCCCTGCGCCAGCAAACCGGCAATCATGCCGGATAAAACATCGCCCGCGCCCGCCGTCGCCAAGCGGCGGCTGCCGAACGGGCAGAGCCAAATCCGTCCGTCCGGCGAGGCAATCAGCGTTTCCGCGCCTTTAAGAACCACCCAACCGTTTAATATTTCCACCAATTTAAGCAATGCCGCAGGACGCGATTCCTGCACCTGATCCGTTTGCCAGCCGAGCAGGCGCGCCGCCTCGCCCGGATGCGGTGTAAACACCGTTTCGGCTTGGCGGTTTTTAGCCGCGAGCATCAATGCCTCATCGCCTGCCAACATATTCAGCGCATCGGCATCCAGCAGCAAGCCTTTGTCGCTGGCCAATAATATTTCAAGCATGTGGTGTTGTTTTCCACCCCAACCGGGACCAGCGACCAGCGCATCGGCATGTTGCCACAGCGCATGCTGCACCGATGCCTCAAGCTGCGGATGCACCATGGTTTCCAGACTGGCGGCGGCAATCGTCGGCCACACATCCTGAGGGCAAATAATGCTGACAAGCCCCGCATGCACGGCCATTGCACCCATTGAAGTTAAACGTGGTGCACCGCTAAAACCGACAGAACCGCCGAAAATCCACACATGCCCGAAACTGCCCTTGTGTGCATGATGTGCATCGACACCGCAGCTTGCCCGCATCGCGTCGTCTTGCAAAAGACTCGCACGCCGCACGCCGCTTGCTTCTGCCGACCAGACTTTTTCCAGCACCGCTTCTGAAATACCAATATCCGCAGGCGGCAACACCTGACCGCCGTACAAACGTCCGGCCGACAACCAGTGCCCCCATTTTGCAGCCGCGATAGGCAAGGTCCAATCGGCGCGAACCGCCGCACCCATCACATGCCCGCTATCGCTATCAATACCGCTGGCCATATCGACAGCCAGCACCGGACGGTCCGAGGCATTAATCATCTGCACCGCTTCCTGCATCCAGCCATCGAGCGGACGCGACAAACCGGTTCCAAACACCGCATCGACCACCATCACCGCCCGCGACAACCAGTTGCACAACACCTCGCGCTGATCGCTACTGGTCGCCAGACGAATCTTGACCCCGGCCTGCACCGCCAGCCGCGCATGCTCGGCAGCCGCCTCGCCGAGTTTCTCCGGATCGGTCAATGCCACCACCGTCACCCGCCCGTTTGGTTCGGCAAGCCGTGCGGCAGCGGCATAACCGTCCCCGCCGTTATTGCCGCCACCGGCAACAATCACCATGCGCCCGGTATCCGGTGTCACCTTGCGCACACATTCGGCCACCGCCTGTCCAGCACGTTGCATCAGTTCGAAAGCTGATATGCCGCCATCCATAGCCAGCGCATCGGCACGGCGCATTTGCTCTGCGCTTAGTATCAATTTCATATCATCTCCCTCCGCTTAGAATCCCTCATTACAAATGATTTTCAGCCACAGCAAAGGCCATCGCCACCCCGCCATCATCGCTTAACGACACATGAATCGTAGCAATACCCAAACGCTTGGCAGCAGCTTCCGCACCGTGATAGAGATGGATTTCGGGTTTGCCGCTAGCTTGATGAATCGTTTCGATATGAATCGCTGCCACGCCTTGTTTGAAACCGGTTGCCAAAGCCTTCGATACCGCTTCTTTGGCGGCAAACAACATCGCCAAACGGCGCGCCAGATTGCCTTTTAAGCGTGCTTGGCGAATTTCATCCGGCGTATACACCCTGTTGATAAAACGTTCCCCGAAACGCGCCAGACTGGCCTCGATACGCGCAATGCCAATGCGATCCACGCCGATGCCGACAATCGCCATCAGTTCTGCGACCCCGCATTTTGTGCTCGAACAGCCTGCATCAGCGTCTTAAAATCGGCGACTGCCTGCGTTAAGCCTTTGAATAAGGCATCGGCAACAATGGCATGGCCGATATTCAAGCCTTCGATGGCCTCAATCGCAGCAATATCGGCAGTATTATCCAAGGTCAGACCATGCCCGGCATGCACAACAAGCCCCAAACCGGCAGCCAAACGTGCCGCCGCATCAATACGCGCCAATTCCGCCTGCTGCGCTGCGCCGCTCAGATTCGCGTAATGCCCGGTGTGCAATTCCACCACCGGCGCACCGATGGCATGCGATGCTTCGATTTGCGCCGTCTCCGGATCAATAAACATCGACACGCGCACGCCCGCATCGTTCAAGCGCGCCACCACGCTGTGCAAGCGGGATTGGTGGGCAACGACATCCAAACCGCCTTCGGTGGTCAATTCCTGCCGGTTTTCCGGGACCAAACAACAAGCCGCCGGTTTTAAATCGCAGCAGATGCCGACCATCTCGTTGCTGGCCGCCATTTCCATATTCAGGTGTACATTGGCCATCGCCGCAAGCTGCTGCATATCTTTATCGTGAATATGCCGGCGATCTTCGCGCAAATGCGCGGTAATGCCATCCGCACCACCGGCCAAACACTGGCCGACGCCGATAATCGGATCGGGATAGCTGGTCTTGCGCGCCTGTCTAAGGGTTGCGATATGATCAATATTAACACCCAAATGCATGTTTTATGCCCTCCATCAAAGCTGTTAACGGCAGACATTCATCGGCTTCAAACCGTGCTGCCGCAAAACATCCTGTATCATCGCCTGCCACATCGTCAAATCCCGCGCCGACATGCGCACCGTCACACTGTGCATCAGCGCCGCAATCGTCCGCCGCAACCCGACACTGACCGCATCGCCGCCACCGCAATCCGGGCAATGCAATTCGGCATGCTGCCAGGCCAAATCATCCGCCGCACTGGCACACTGCCAACAATGATCCAGCGGACCAATCAATCCGCTGTCGCTGAGCAACTGCCAAACCCCGACCAGCAAGCCTGTATCGACTTGACGCTCGGCAAGCAACTTAAAAGCACGCAGCAATTCGTCGAAACCATGCGGATCGCCATCACGAAACAATTGCGCTGCCACCGCACACAACTGCAAACCCTCTAGGCTGTGCGATGTATCCATGCACATGCCGCCGCGCTCGACATCGGTCAACGTGCCCATGCCGGTGCGCCCGGCCCGCCATGTTAGATGCAATTCGTGCAACGGTTCCAAGCTTGCCCGAAACGGACTTTTCGGACGCCGCGCGCCACGTGCCATCAAGGTAAACCGACCTTGTGTTTTGCCTAGAAAATGAACGATATAAGAGGTGTCACCGTAAGCAACGCGGCGCAACAACAAAGCATTGTCCTGCAATTCAGCCATAATGGAGAATGACGGAAGGACTGCTGAGAAAAAGGCCGGACAAAACCGGCTTAACTGCCCAAACCGAGGTCGTGCAAACGCCCCGGATTATCGAACCAATCCGGCTGCACCCGCACCCAAAGACGCAAATCCACAGCGCAACCGAACAGCGTCATCAAACCCATGCGCGCCGTGGTGCCGATTTTTTTCATACGTTCGCCACCCTTGCCAATCAGCATCGGTTTGTGGCGTTCACTGCCAACCAAAATCGCCGCTTCGATGGCCACGCCGTTTTCGTCTTCGCAAAACGATTCGATTTCAACGGCTGTCTGGAAGGGAATTTCCTGCTGCATGGCCAGAAAAACCTGTTCGCGCACATATTCGGCGGCCAATTGCCGCTGGCTTTGATCGGTATACCAATCGGCTTCGTAAACAGCTGGTCGCTGCGGCAAATGCCGGGCAACTTCGTCAATCAATGCATCCACCTGCACCCCTTTGCGCGCCGAAACGGGAATATAGGCAGCCGCACCGGGATCAAGGCGCTGCATTTCGGCCAATCGCGGCAATAAGGCCTGTTTGGCCACCTGATCGACTTTATTCAGCACATGCAAACGCGGTTGCTGCAAGCGTCCGTCGGCAAAACGCTCGATCAGCGCGCGCGTGCCGCGATCCAGCGGTGCCGATGCATCCTGCATAACCGCCAACACATCCGCTTCTTCGGCGGCGGCATAAGCGATGCGCACCATATTGCGGTTGAGCTGCTTGCTGCCGCGATGAAT
The DNA here is from genome assembly GCA_021545645.1 of Zetaproteobacteria bacterium. Classification (GTDB taxonomy): domain Bacteria; phylum Pseudomonadota; class Zetaproteobacteria; order Mariprofundales; family Mariprofundaceae; genus UBA1543. Next base: position 8,470 of record JAJRWP010000167.1, read on the forward strand.
GCCCGGCGTATCGACAAAAATAATCTGGCAGCTATCGCTGGTATGAATACCAAGAATACGATGCCGCGTGGTTTGCGGTTTGGGTGTCACAATCGCCACTTTAGCACCGATAATCCGGTTCATCAGTGTCGATTTCCCGACATTGGGCCGCCCCAGCAAGGCCACCGTACCGCAGCGGTAGTCGCCTAAGTCGTTGCTTGATTCATTCATGGATTCAGTGTCTGACATGCTTGCTCGGCCGCCTCCGATTCCGCTGTTTTCTTGCGCTCGCCCACGCCGATTCCGGCTTGCTCGCCGCGCACCAGACAACGCGCTTCAAAACGCGGCTGCTGCCCGGCACCGAAATCGCGGATAATATATTCCGGCAAGCCCCAACCCTGCGCCTGCGTATATTCCTGTAAACGGGTTTTTGCATCGCGCCCGTCGCTATCCGCTACCGTATCCAAGTGCGCCTGCCACGCACGCAACACAAGCTGCTTTGCAGTCTGCCAACCGGCATCGAGAAATACTGCACCAATCACCGCTTCCACCGCATTGGCGACAATCGAAACAGAACGGATATTCCCTTCGTTATCGCGTTCACCGGGACCAACCGCAAGAAAGGCATCAATTTTCCACGCATCTGCCACGCGCAGCAAGCCATCGCGGCACACCAATGCCGCACGCATGCGCGTCAAAGCACCCTCCTCGACTTCCGGAAAACGACGGTACAATGCTTCCGCAATGACCATGCCGAGCACTGCATCGCCGAGAAATTCCAGACGTTCCAGATGCGCTACCCCTGTCGAAGCATGGGTCAGCGCCTGCTGCAAAAGATCGGGTTGCGCAAACACATGCCCGATGCGCGCCGCCAATTCATGCACGGCAGTGCTGCGTTTTTTTGAATCTGCTATTCAATCAAATGACCGAGGCGGTTCCAGCGTACCGATTCCGTATGCCGATCCCACGACCACCAGACAATAGCCGCCGGGCCGACCAGATAAGCCTGCGGCACAAAACCCCAAAATCTGGAATCGCGCGAATTGTTACGATTATCACCAAGCACAAAATACATGCCCGCAGGAACCTTCCACACACCGTCGCGCAAAGAAACCGGCTTGCGCAGCACCGCATGTTTTACATCGCCAAGCTGCTCTTCAAACAGCCCGGCGACATCTGCGCCGCCATGCGCCTGAAAATAGGTTCGCCGCCCGGTTTGGTGCAGCGGCATTTTTTTGCCGTTGATGTATAACGCATTATCCTGATAACGAATTTCATCACCGGGCAGGCCGATGATACGTTTGATATAATCCTTGCTGCGATCCTCGGGATAATCGAACACCGCCACATCACCGCGCTTGGGCGGATGCGCAAAGAATTGCAAATCGGTGAACGGAATGCGCAAACCGTAGGAATAGCGCAACACAAAGATATAATCGCCGACTTCCAGCGTCGGCACCATGCTTGAAGAAGGAATTTTGAACGGTGCGACGACAAAGCTGCGCACCAGAATGGCAATCACCGCCACCACCAGCAAGGATTCCAACCATTCACGCCATACCGGCTTTTTATCAGCCATTATCATTACTCCTCGCCCAACTTGAGCACTGCCAAAAACGCCTCTTGCGGCACTTCGACGCTGCCAATGGATTTCATGCGCTTTTTGCCCGCTTTCTGCTTCTCAAGCAGCTTGCGCTTGCGCGTAATATCGCCGCCATAACACTTGGCGGTGACGTTTTTACGCACAGCTTTAATCGTTTCGCGCGCCAAGATACGACCGCCAATCGCCGCCTGCAAGGGCACATCGAATTGCTGGCGTGGAATAAGCTGACGCAGCTTCTTGACCAAATCGCGCCCGCGCGACTCGGCAATCGAACGATGCACGATCAACGACAACGCATCCACCGGTTCGGCATGCACCAGCACATCCAGTTTCACCACATCGTCCACCGAAAAATCGGATAATTCATAATCCATCGAGGCATAACCGCGCGATAACGATTTCAGTTTGTCGTAAAAATCGATCACCATTTCGGCCAGCGGCAGTTTATAGGTCAGCATCACCCGCCCCTGCCCGATAAATTTCATATCCTGCTGCATGCCGCGCCGTTCTTGACATAGCTTTATCATCGCGCCGACAAATTCTTCCGGCATGAAGATATTGGCAATCACCGTCGGTTCTTCGATGCGTTCGATGCCGACAGGATCGGGAAATTCGCTGGGATTGGAGATTTCAAGCATACTGCCGTCGGTTTTGTAGATTCTATAAATCACACTCGGCGCAGTGCTAATCAAATCAAGATCGTATTCGCGTTCCAACCGCTCCTGCACGATTTCCATGTGTAACATGCCGAGAAAACCACAACGGAACCCCAAACCGAGCGCCGACGAATTTTCCGGCTCGAAGGTGAAGGCCGGATCGTTCATGTTCAGTTTTTCCAGCGAATCGCGCAAATCGTTGTAATCGCCGGAATCGACCGGATACATACCGGAAAACACCATCGGTTGCGGTTCGCGGTAACCGGGCAACGGCTCGCTGGCCGGATTGCGCAAACTGGTCACCGTATCGCCGACCTTCAAATCGGCCAGCTTTTTGATGCCGCCGGTCAAATAACCCACCGCCCCGGAAGCCAATTGCGGCGTGGAAAACGGTGTCGGCACAAAACAACCGACATCCTGAACCTCATAACTTGCCGCCGTCGGCATCGACATCAAACGGAATCTATCGCCTTTTTTCAATACGCCATCGACCACCCGCACCAAGGCCATCGCCCCGACATAAGCATCGACCCACGAATCCACCACCAGTGCGCGCAGTGGCTTATCATCGCGATTTTCAGGCGGCGGCACATGCGCGACAATCGCTTCCAGCACATCGCCGATGCCTTGGCCAGTCTTGGCCGATACCGGAATGGCAAAAGAAGCATCCAATCCGATGACATCCTCGATTTGGCGTTTGGCTTCTTCGACATCGGCGCTGGGCAGGTCGATTTTGTTGATTACCGGAATGATTTCCAAATCGTTTTCCATAGCCAGATAAACATTGGCCAAAGTCTGCGCTTCCACGCCCTGTGCAGCATCGACAATCAGCAGCGCCCCTTCGCAGGCCTGCAAGGAACGCGATACTTCATAAGTGAAATCCACATGTCCGGGGGTATCAATCAGATTCAGTTGATAGGTTTCGCCGTCGGCGGCGGTATAGCTGAGCGTCGCCGTTTGCGATTTGATGGTAATGCCGCGTTCCTGCTCCAAATCCATCGAATCAAGCACCTGATGGGTTTTCATTTCGCGCTCGGAAAGCGCACCGGTGACCTCGATCAGGCGGTCGGCCAGCGTCGATTTTCCGTGATCGATATGCGCAATAATCGAGAAGTTGCGGATATGTTGTTTTTTACCTTGTTGTGACATCGCTCGGCAGTGTAGCGGCAGGCTGTTGCACTGACTACATAGCAAACGCATTTCCCTCCACCCATCACCGGCGCAACTGTGCTATAACAGGATGTAAGGCCGATAAATAATCGGCAATCAGGGAGGCACATACCCATGCCCAAAGCACCGCATTTTTATTTGTGGATTCACGGCGAAGCCCGGCCGGGAAGCGATGAATTCGAGGTGCACAATCCGTATAACGATGCATGTGTGGCCAGTGTGTCGATGGCTGGGCATGGTGAAGTGGCGCAAGCCGTAAAATCGTCTGCCAAGGCCTTTCGCCAGTTGCGCTGCATGTCCCGTTTTGAACGCGCCGAACTGCTTATGGCCATCCATGCCGGACTTAATGAAGCAAGCGATGAAATCATTGATGCACTGATTCTCGAAGGCGGCAAACCGCGCATGTTTGCCGAGCAGGAAATCGGGCGAACCCTCGCTGTATTCGCTTGGGCGGCGGGCGAAGCTGAGCGTTTTAGCGGCGACATCGTGCCGCTGGATGGCATGGCCCGTGGCATCGCTTACGAAGGTTACACGCGCCGCGAACCCATTGGGACGGTACTCGGCATCTGCCCGTTCAATTTTCCGCTCAATCTGGTGGCACATAAAGTCGCCCCGGCGCTGGCCGTCGGTAATCCGATTCTGATTAAACCGGCCACGCCAACACCGATTTCGGCACTGATTATGGGCCGTATTGTCAGCGAAGCGGGCGCGCCCGCAGGCAGCCTGAACGTACTGCCGATGCCGCACGACGAAGTCGCTTGGCTGCTGGAAAAAAATAATGTGCGCATGCTTAGTTTTACCGGCAGCGCCGAGGTCGGCTGGACGCTGAAAAAACAGGCTTGCAGACAACGCGTCGCCCTTGAACTCGGCGGCAATTCGGGAACCATCGTCGATGCCTCGGCAGACATTCCCTTTGCCGCCAAGCGTTGCGCGCTCGGCGGTTTTGCGCAGGCTGGGCAATCGTGCATCGCTGTGCAGCGCATTTATGTGTACAAAAGCATCCTTGATGCATTTCTCAAAGCCTTAATCAGGGAAACCAACAAACTCGCCGTCGGCGACCCCTGCAAAAACGATACCGCTGTCGGCCCACTGATTAACAAAAACGCCGCCGGGCGTGTCATGCAGCAGATTAAACAAGCTGTACAGGACGGCGCGAGCATTGTACACGGTGGCCGAAAACGGCGGCTCGGCGCTGGCAACATCGTCGAACCGACGATTTTAACGGATGTCGATGAAGCCATGGATGTATGCCGAAAAGAAATATTCGGGCCGGTAATCACCATCACCGCGTTTGAAGACGTGCGAACCGCCGTCGGCTGGATCAACCGCAGCGAATTCGGCCTGCAAGCGGCGATTTTCAGCAACAACAACCGGCATATCCACTACGCCATCGACGCCCTGCACGTCGGCGGTGTGGTGGTTAACGATTTCCCAAGCTGCCGCATCGACCACATGCCCTACGGCGGCATCAAAGCCTCCGGCTTGGGCCGCGAAGGTATCCGCTCGGCCATGTTGGAAATGACGGAGGAAAAGATGGTCGTGATGCGTAGAAGTAATAGGTAAAAACAGTAAATGCAGCCCTGTGCCGCCCTTTTGCCTTTCACCTCCCCCGTTCAGTTGGTTGCCGAGACAAACACAAAAACGGGATAAAGCAGCGAAGTCGCGCCCGTTTTTGTGTGCAGCCGAGGGAACCCGCAGGGCAGGCAAATGCCGGGCGGCCTTCTTTGCTTCTTTCTTGGCCGCTCAAGAAAGAAGAAGCGCCCAACACCCGCAAAACAAGGCCCCATTTTTCTCAAGAAGGAGTAAATATTGTGTCATCTTAAGTTATTCGAGAACCACTTCAAATTGCCCCGTAATCTTTCAGAAGGTTTGCCAACTTAGTGAACTGGTGGTTATAACAAAATTGCAAATACCGCTTTCCTTCCACGCGGTAGCCACGCTCGATCATCTTTGCAACAATACTATATGCATTCATGCTAAGCAGCTCGTAAAAGGCATTGTCTGAATACTGATTCAGATCCCCACTGCTAATGTGGTCTAGGATCACAAAGGCGCTTTCTGCATCATTTTTCTGTATGGTTTGCCACAGATGAGAAGCATAGAAGCGCACATCATGCTCGGCCAAGGAACCAAGAATTCCAGCATACCCATTCTCGCTGGCAATATAAGCAGGTGAAACCGTCGGAGACACACCATAAGCATTCAGCCTAACGGAGGCAGCCTGATTGAGTATCCCTCCTTCTCCTGCTACATATTTGAAAGTTTCCGTGTCTCCGGACATGGCTGCGGCCACAGAGAATTCAGCACCAGTGTAGCTCAAACCGAATTTTTTCTTGAGATATTTTAATGCTTCAACTGAACCGCCCCGGGCAGATGCAAGTGCGAGATCTTCGGGTTTCATCGAACATGTTTTAACAGCGACAGTAATAGCATCCCTCATTTTCAAGGAAGCCAAATCATACATGTGAACTTCCGACACATATGCACCATGCTCAATAAGATAGATAAGGCCTTTATTTATCCCGCTGTTACCAGAATTAATCCCTGCTCCAAGTGGATCAAGATAGTTAACATCTCCACCAATATCTACAAACAATCGAATGGCATCGGAATTGCCAAGCCGTGCAGCCATTTCAACTGGGTTAAATTCACCTTGGTTGGCCTGAAAATAATCATTAAAGTCCAAATCACCAATCGCAAGTTTTGAGTCTCGTGAATGACCTTCATGAATTAACCAAAAGCTTTTTTCAACAGTCAGCTTTAAAGTATCATAATTGGCATATTTAAGCAAGTCTGGCCAATAATCTTTGTTGCCATCATAAGTCATTCCTGCATCTTTTGAGATAAATGCCTGAGCCAAATCGAACTGGTTATTTTTCATTACAGTCACGAAATCGTCCCAAGATGGCCTAGCACCATAATCAAGCAATGTAAGAACATCTTTTTTCGCCGAAGCATGATTTAGAAAAGAGCCAATAAGCCCCTTCGCTTCGGATATCGGTATTTGCTGACTAATCAAAAAATCAACCATTTCTAAATCATCGCGATTTACCCAGAAATAAGCACCAGCAGACAACTTCAAATTGTAATTCTTGACTAAGTACGCCATCCCTTTCTTGTTTTTCGTTGATAAGGCAATCTTGGCAGCAGTTTCAACGCACTGAACTTTTGAGTAATTCTCTTTACAGAATTGTATTTCATGCCAAACAAGCTTCTCTTGGGGGTCGCTCGGTTCGGGTACTCGGTTAGCAAGCCAGAAACCGCCAGAAATCAAAAGGACTACAAGAACAGAAAAAACACCCTTATGGCCAGAAAGAATTGTCTTCACTGTGTTTAAATGAGCATCTGAAGCTAAACTCGTAACCACAAGCTTCTCGGAAGAAGCCGAGGCGTCGATTACTGGCTCCCTTGCAACGAATCCATACTGGCAATAATGGCACACATGAGCTTTGCGAGGAACCCTTTTGGCACAATTCGGACATTGCTTACGAGTAAATCTCAGAACTAGCCAACGCGCAAAAAAGACCAGTAGAACAAGCAAGATTAGACGCAACATCTATCCCCCCCTCCTGTAATCAAAGTAGTATGAATAGTACAAGCATTTGGAACAATATGCCACATATGCCACGAACATGGAGAAACATTCACAACCCAATGAAATTAAGGTGACATAACTTAATTCCTTAATTTCTAGGTAAACAACCCTATGAACACAACTTCTATTGATGTTTTGCCAATATGTTGTACAATGCATCCATTGAGGTGAACGGCATGCAACATATCAGTTATTCCGATGCGCGAAACGGTTTGAAATCATTATGCGATGAAGTACGCGAAAGCCATCAGCCTGCGTTGATTACGCGCAAAGGCGGCGATGTGGTGCTGCTTGCTGCCGAGGATTGGGAATCCATACAGGAAACGCTGCATTTGACGGACATCCACGGTGCTGTCGAACGCATCACACAAGCATCCGACTATCAGGTTTTGCATGAAAAAAGTGCTGAAGCTTTGCGCAAGCTGATGGATGCTTAAACCTCACCTTTCCAAACAGGCGCGCCAACAACTTGTCAGATTATCACGCAGTAATCCGAAATTATTGGATGATGTGCTGGCAGGCATCGTCAAGCTCAGCCATGAACCGTTTGCGGGATTGCATCGCCCGAAACCCTTGCTCGGCGCATTAAAAGGCTTTTGGTCCATTCGCATCAATCGCAAAGACCGGCTGGTGTATCAGGAGCAAGAAAACAAACTGCTTATTGCCTCCATTGAAGGGCATTATGATGATCATTAGGCAAATCATTCCGCAAATGCGCTGACGGCTTAGCAAATCCCATTCTTAAAATGAAGGGGCTTTTTCGTACATATTCATCTCTCCAACTTGCCCCGACGCTTGCTAAATCGACGTGACTTCGCTGGAATCATCGCCACCGTTCACTAGGCAAGGAGAATCCCATGAATCCAGCCAGCGCCATGCGCCCCTACAGCCGGAAAATATTGATTCGTATGGTCGTTGCATTGCTGCTGGCCGCCGTTTTGTTGTTGCTCAACAGCGGTTTCCTGTCCGACATCTACCTCAGCCGGCAACTGACATCGGTCGGGCTGATTATTAACGGCGGCATTCTGCTGCTTTTTCTCATCGGCATGGTAAAAATCGCCATCGCCCTCGCTTCATACGCTGGCGAAGAGCGGGCGCTGAATGGTTTTGTCGATGCATTGGACGAAGGTCATGATGATCCGGCCACCAACATCCCGCCCGAATCCATCATCGCCCGCCGTTTTTCCGCCATGCAACAACTATTCAATCATCACACACCGATCAATCACAACGCCATGGCCGCATCCCTCGTCGCTGCCGAAAGCACGCGCAGCGGCACGCCGCGTTTTATCAACAATATCCTGATTCTGGGCGGTGTTTTCGGCACTATTGTATCGCTATCCATCGCCCTCATCGGCGCATCCGATATGCTGGAAAATACAGTCAGCTCCACCGGCATGGGCTTGGTGATTCACGGCATGTCCACGGCGTTGACGACCACCATCACCGCCATTCTCTGCTATATCCTGCACGGTTATTTTTTCAATGCGCTGGGCGATGTGCAAACCCGTTTTCTCGGACAAATCGAGGAAGTGACCGCCACCCGCCTGATGCCGATGTTCCAAGTCGAGCAGAAAACCATTGATTATCGCATCGCCGAGTTGCTGCGCGCCATGGCCGAGATGATTCAGCGCATGGACGACCGGCAAAGCGGTGTCGCCGCTATCAGCGAACGGCTGGACGGTCTGCTGACAAGTGCCGAGAGCGAACGTAGCGATATAAAACATGAATTAAGCGAAATTCGCGGCATTCTGCGCGACGGTTTCCGTCTGCCGGAGCCACAAGAACAAGCGCAAACTGAGCCTAACGACAGATGAACGAACATTTCTCCGATTTGCGTCTGAACAGAGGCAACAGCAGCGGCGGCGAGGAAAGCTTCTGGCCGTCGTTCACCGATATTATGACAGTGATTGTGATGATTTTCCTGATCGTCATGCTGGTCTTGCTGATTAAAAACATGGATTTGGTCACCCGCCTGCAAGCCACGCTGGAAGCCGAACGCGCCGCCACCCAACAGGTGGAAACCACCTCGTCGCTGAATCGCGACCTGCAAGCACAACTGGAACGCACGCAAGCGCAACTGGACATGCTGCGCATGCAATTGATGGACATGGGCGAAGAGCGCGACCGCTTGGAAAACCAACTGGCGCAAAGCCGCAGCGCCTTGGCACAGGAACACAGCCGTCTTGAACAAGAACAAAGCGCCCGCCAGAAGGAACACAAGCGCTTGGAACAGGAGCAAGCCGCGCGCGCAGCTTTGGCCAGCCAATTCAACGCGGCAACCGCGAAAATCGCATCCTTGACCGACGCCCGCCAGAAACAAAACGAAAAACTGGCGGTTCTCGAACGGCAAAGGCAACGAACGACCAGTCAGCTCGCCGCCCTGCAAGGCGAATTCAGCAATTTGCAAGGCAAATACGAAAAATTGATACGTCCGGCACGCACATCACGCGGCAAATATGTGGTCAACGTGCGTATTTTGCGGAAAAACGGCAAACTGCTGCGCTTTATCCGCAGCCCCGAACAGTCGGCATTCGAAGCCGTCGATGCCGATACTATCCGCCAAAAACTGGACAAATTGCACGCCGCCCACCCCGACGATATGTATGTACGCATCATTTTCCCCGACGATTCCGGCCTTTCCTATAGCGAAGCATGGAAAATGACCGAATCGCTGTTACAAAAATACGATTATTATTATCGCCCGCAGACAAACACGCCATCGCTTGACAGCGGCAGCGGCAAATGAACGAATGCGCGCCATGAATTCTTCTTCCTCCCCCACAGCGATTTCCGCATCCGTCCTCAGCGACATGCTGCGCACCATGACCCCCGCCGGGGCCGATGATGCCGATTTATATATTCAGCACACACAAAGCGAATCGCTGGCACTGGAAGAAGGACGCGTCAAACACGTTTCCGCAAGTACCGGTCAGGGCCTAGGCGCGCGTGTGATTAAAGGCGAAGCCGCCGGACACGCCTATACCGACAGCTTGCAACCGGCGGCATTGATGGATGCCGCACGCGCCGCACGCGCCATTGCCGGAGAATCGGCAACACGTTCGCCAGTCGCCGTACAC
>JAJRWP010000168.1 GCA_021545645.1 Zetaproteobacteria bacterium
GCTATTCACGCAGTCCATCACCGATGCCCTGACCGGGCTATTCAACCGCAATTACCTGTATATGAACCTCGAAGAACAGCTGCACCATGCGCAACGCTACAAACGCCCCTTCTCGCTGTTCATCATCGATATCGACAACTTCAAGCATATCAACGACACCTATGGCCATTTAACGGGTGATGAGGTGCTGAAACGCATGGCCGATTTGCTGAAAATGTCGGTCAGGTCGGTGGATATCTGCGCTCGCTTCGGAGGCGAAGAATTCATCGTCAGCCTGCCGGAAACGAATTGCGACGGTGCCATGCTGCTGGCCGAAAAACTGCGCGCGCAAGTAGAAGCGGCAAACTTTCCGTTCATTGAGGGCGAAACGCTGACAGTAAGCATCGGCGTCGCCGAATACACTTACGCTGACAAGGATATTAACAGTATCATCAACCGCGCCGATGAAGCCCTGTACCTCGCCAAGGGCAGCGGCAAAAATCAGGTCCGCCTTGGATTAAACACAACAGATAGTAGCTAACGCCGTTCTCATATCAGCTGAACACCCATGGCATGCATTTCGGCAATCGTTATCGCCGATGTCTCGGCATATTTTTCCTTGATTTCAAGTATAACAGGCTTTTGCTCCAAAAATGCGCATACAAGACTCGAATAGAAATGCTCGCCCGCCTCTTCCTTGATCAGAGCAAAGGCTTTCTCAACCGCCCATGCCTCTTTATAAGGCCGTTCAGTCGTCAGCGCATCGAATACATCGGCAATAGCAACAATCCTACCGACCAGCGGAATATCCTCGCCGCCTAGGCCATGCGGATAGCCCTTACCATTCCATTTTTCATGATGCGTCAGCGCGACGGTGCGCGCCATTTGCAGCAATTCGGAATCATGCTCGCCGATGATATTGGCACCGAATTCAGGATGCTTGCGCATCAGATCCCATTCATTTTCATCCAGTTCTCCGGGCTTAAGCAGTACTTTGTCGGGAATGCCGATTTTACCAATGTCGTGCATCGGTGCGGCATTGAGCAACATATCGGCTTCTGTGTCGTGCATGCCGATAGCCTTGGCGATAATGCGCGAATAATGGCTCATGCGAATCACATGCATGCCTGTTTCATTATCCTTGAACTCGGCCGCCCGTCCCAGCCGCCGGATAATCTCCAGCCGGGATTTGTTCAGTTCGGCGGTGCGTTGCTGCACCTTGCTCTCCAGCGTGCGGTTCTGATCATACAATGCCAGTTGCGCCCGCACCCGTGCCTGCACAATCGGCGGGCTGACCGGCTTGGTGATATAATCGACTGCGCCAATATCGAAACCATGCCTCTCGTCTTCAATTTCGCCTTTGGCGGTTACGAAGATAACAGGGATGCGTTTGGTTCTGGGATCTTCCTGCAGCTTTCCGCACACCTCGTAGCCATCCATGCCCGGCATCATGACATCAAGCAGGATGATGTCCGGCGGCGTCGCAAAGGCGATTTTAAGCGCCTTCTCTCCGTTGATAGCAGCCTTCACCTTGTCCAACTTGCCGAGAATACCGCCCAAAACATCAATATTCTCCGGCGCATCATCGACAACCAGTACGGTCTGTTTACTCCTGCTCCACATCCAGCTTGCCCGCTTCTATCTTCGAAAAATCGAGAATGTCGTTGATAATGCCAAGCAGCGATTCGGCAGCGTTTTCTGGATATAATTCTTCTGCCGGGCGTTAAGTTCCGTCTGCAACGCCAGATGGCTCATCCCGATAATCGCATTCATCGGCGTGCGTATCTCATGGCTTATATTCGCCAGAAAATCACTCTTCGCACGCCCCGCATCTTCAGCGAGCATCGTCGCCCGAGCCTTTTTTTCCTCCGCTTGGCGACGCTTGACCGCCATGCTATTGATGGCATCAGCGAACGTATCCTTTTCACTGCTTTTCTCCATTTTCTTGCTAAAATCACCTTGCGCAATAGCGCTTACAACATCATGAATCTTCCGGTAAGCATCTAGGACAAGATTGAAGCTATGGTACATCTGCCCCAGCTCGTCGCGGGTGTCATGACGGGGCAAATCCGCCGACAAGTCTCCAAGCGCAAGCATATCCGCAGCATCCACCGCCTTGCGGATACGACGTGAAATGGTGCGGGTAAACCACAACGTCAGACAAAGCACCAGCAATATCCCGGCAAACGCCAGAATAGCCGTGGTGTAGTAATCATCCCGTATATGGCCTAACACAGCCTCTTCAGAACGTCTTAGTATTACCAGCCATTCTCCGGTAGGAATAGCCGCAGACACATAGTAGTGATTGGTGTTGCTGAACGGATCGGCAGCAATGGTTTGCAATTGCTCCTTATTGTTTTTGTAAAAAGCGCCAAACAATTGCCGGTAGGGCGTATCCACGATTTCCCGGGTCTTTAGCATGCTTTCCTGATCAGTCGCCGTAATAAATCTCCCGGCACGACTAATCAGAAAAAGATCAACCGATTCGCGCGCTTTAATCCGCCGCAGGAATGCGCCAAGATCATCCAGTGCCCGATCAACACCGGCAATGCCGACAAATTTTCCATCCCGCAATATCGGATAGGTCTGCTCGACAATCATCTTACCTTCATAAACATAAGGCTCGGTCACCATCGGCATGGGCTTGCCGGCTTTATCGAACAGATCGTGTACACCCCGATAGTAAAGACTGGTTTCCATATCAATCAATGGGGTGAGCAACAGCTTGTCGTTATCATTTTTATCGCGGAACCAGTAGGGAAGATAACGCCCGGATGCATCCATGCTCTTACGCAGCGCCGGATCCTCGAGGGTGGCCAGAAATGCAGTATCATCGGTATCGGCATTAGGCTCGTATCCGATATAACTGCCGGTCAGCTCCGGCATCTCCTCCAACACACGGCGCGCCTATTCACTGGATTCTGCGCGATGCCCGAACCAACCGCTTTCCTGTGCGAAAGCCATAAGTTGTGCGGCAAGGACAGCACGCGTATTGCCAATCTCAATCTCCTTGGCGACTTCAATCGCAAGCTGTTTGAGTTCCTTTTCCGCATTGTGGCGAATTTCCGAAAATGCATTGATTGCCGTATAGGCTAGGATAGCTGTCAATACGATGACAATCGGAAGAATGGCAAACAACAACATCCGTCCGCTCAGAGACCTGTGGAATGGTATCTGTTTCATCCCTTTTCACCTTCCCCCTGATTGTTCCCGCTATCCGTTAAGGATATTTCCAGTCCAGCCATAATATCCAACGCTTCCTCGAAATCGTATTGCGCCACGGATTTCTCTATTTTGCGAATCCCGGCGGCAAGCGGTGTGCCCGCAACCTGCGCGGACAACTCCTCCAGCACCTCGGCAGCATCGGTATCGTCATCCTCCAACAGCGATTGAAGCCGCGACAGCAACGCATCCACCTGCGCCCCATCCGCAGGCCGGGCATTCGCCGTAGCCGATTCTCCGCCTTCCGCAAGCTGTTCAAGGCCCGCCAAAACAGGCTGAAGCGCAGCCAACACAGCAGACAAAAGCCTGTCAATTTCAGAAGCTTCCGCACCTTCCTTGCAAGCCATATCCAAATCCGCCGCCGCAGCCTGAACAGCATGCGCACCGATATTGCCCGACGTGCCTTTCAAGGTGTGCGCACAACGCGTCGCAGCAC
>JAJRWP010000169.1 GCA_021545645.1 Zetaproteobacteria bacterium
CGGCACACTCGGCGTATTGCTCGATATTTCCTTGAAGGTGTTGCCACACCGGCTGGCCGAACAAACCCTTGTCGTCGAAGCCGATTTTGATTCGGCAATAAATATTATGAACCGCTGGGCGGGCACGCCGCTGCCGATCACGGCGATGTGCGCGGACGGGCAATACGTTTATTTCCGGCTGTGCGGCACGCCGTCGTCGGTGCAAACGAGTATGCAGCGTATCGGCGGCAGTTTATTGGCCGACGGATTGAATTTCTGGAAATCCGTGCGCGAACACAGGCTGCCGTTTTTCGACGATACACGACCACTGTTTCGTTTATCCCTGCCTGCGGCGCAGGCGCATTTATGTCTTGCCGAGGCCCCCGACAGCGATTGGTTTATCGGCTGGGGCGGCGCACAACGCTGGTTGAAATCAGAATTGCCCGCCGCAAGCGTTTTCGCGGCGGCGCAGGCGGCGGGCGGACATGCCACACTGTTTCGCGGCGGCAACCGGCAGACCGATGTGTTTGCACCGCTAAGCGATGCGCACATGCAATGGCATAAACGCCTCAAACAGGCATTCGACCCGAAATGCATTCTCAATCCGGGCCGCATGTATAAGGATTTATAACGCGTGCAAACGAATATTCCGGCACACATACTGGCCACGGATGCTGGCAAAGAAGCCAATCGTATTTTGCGTTCCTGCGTGCATTGCGGCTTTTGCACCGCCACCTGCCCGACCTACCAATTGCTCGGCGACGAACTCGACGGCCCGCGCGGACGCATTTATCTGATCAAGGAAATGCTCGAAGGCGGCGCGGCTACGCAAGCGACGCAACAGCATCTGGATCGTTGTTTGAGCTGCCGCGATTGCGAAACAACCTGCCCGTCGGGTGTAGAATATGCACATTTGGCTGAAATCGGCAGGGATATGCTTGCAGAGAAGGTCAAAAGACCGCTCAAACAGCGCTTATTGCGTTATATTTTGATAAAAATACTGCCCTATCGCCAGCGTTTTTCGTTAATTTTAGCATTAAGCCGCTTATTTAAGCCATTTTTAGCTAAAAACATGCAAAAAAACATAAAGAACTCTAAAAACAAGCTGAAATTTCCTGAAACTAGGGAAAATAAGCGAAAAATATTACTCATTGAAGGCTGTGTACAACCACTATTGTCGCCGGAAATCGATGTTGCCGCAGCACACATTCTGAATCGACTAGGCATTGCCACGCTACGCACGCACATGCCGCAATGTTGCGGCGCGATTGAAAATCATGCCGACGCCAAAGCCGCCGGGTTGAAGCGTTTGCGCGCCAATATCGATGCATGGCTGCCGTTTATCGACGACGGCGTTGAAGCGATTATTTCAACCGCCAGCGCCTGCGCACTGGAAATCAAGGAATACGGCTATTTGCTGCGCAACGACCCCGATTATGCCGAAAAAGCAGCACGCATTTCCGCCCATGCCAAAGACATCGCAGAAATCCTGCGCGACGAAGATTTATCGGCATTTGCCCTACCATCACCCAAACGCATCGCCTTTCACGCCCCATGCTCTTTGCAACACGGGCAAAAATTAAACGGCCTTGTCGAATCAATCTTAAGCGAACTCGGTTATACACTGACCGCCGTACAGGATGCACATCTATGCTGCGGCTCGGCAGGAACCTATTCGCTATTACAACCCGAACTATCAACACAATTGCGCGACAATAAACTCGCCAGCCTGAGCGCAGGCCAGCCCGAACTTATCGCCACCGCCAACATCGGTTGTCTGCATCATTTGCAGGGGCATCATTTGCAGAGCGGTGCGAATCAACCGGTGCAGCATTGGCTGACATTACTGGAAGCAAAGGGAAATGCTACGGATGATTGAAATGCAATCGCTGTTTTTTCCGTCGCCAGCACATAACCGTAAAAACGATGAGGGTGCATTATCGACGCCCCTTCTTTAGTTTTCAGTCTGTAAACAGGAGATCATTATGACATCATCATTTCATCCACCCCAGCGCACATTGATGGGACCCGGTCCTTCGGATGTGAATCCGCGTATTTTAGAGGCCATGTCGCGCCCGACGATCGGCCATCTCGACCCGTTATTTGTCGGTATGATGGATGACATGAAAGGGCTGCTGCAATATGCCTTCCAGACTAAAAACGAACTGACGATTCCTGTTTCCGCACCCGGTTCTGCCGGTATGGAAACCTGTTTTGTCAATCTGGTGGAAGCGGGCGATACAGTGATTATTTGCCAGAACGGTGTGTTCGGCGGGCGCATGAAAGAGAATGTCGAACGCATCGGTGCGACTGCGGTGATGGTGCAGGACGCATGGGGCACGGCAGTCGATGCCAACAAACTGGAAGAAGCGCTGAAAGCGAATCCGCAAGCCAAAGCGGTGGCCTTTGTGCATGCGGAAACCTCGACCGGCGCATCTTCGGATGTCAAAACACTGGTCGATTTGGCGCATCAACACGATTGTCTGGCGATTGTCGATGCGGTGACTTCGCTGGGCGGCACGGAATTGCGCGTTGACGACTGGGGTGTTGATGCGATTTATTCCGGCACGCAGAAATGCCTGTCCTGCACACCGGGCTTGAGCCCTGTTTCGTTCAGCGAGCGGGTGATTGCGGCTATCAAAGGACGCAAATCGCCGGTGCAAAGCTGGTTTCTCGATCTGAATCTGGTCATGGGTTATTGGGGTGCTGGCAGCAAGCGCGCTTACCACCATACCGCGCCAATCAATGCGTTATACGCACTGCATGAATCACTGGTCATTCTCAAACAGGAAGGCTTGGAGAACGCATGGGCGCGGCATCGTTTGCATCACAATGCATTGAAAGCCGGACTTGAAG
>JAJRWP010000013.1 GCA_021545645.1 Zetaproteobacteria bacterium
CCGATGTTTCCGTTGCGCGGCGACAAGGGCATTCATCTGGCCGGGGTATGCGAGGATGCGCGGCTTGATTGCCAAACAACGGATGCCGAAACGGATGCTTCTTCAGTGAATCGGGACGATTTGGCCACCCTGATTTACACCTCCGGAACCACCGGCGATCCCAAAGGGGTGATGCTGACACACGGCAATATATTGGCCGATGTGGCGGCAGGATTGGGCGGCGTGGCGGTATTTGCGGAGGATAGATTGCTGTCGTTTCTGCCAATATCGCATGCATTCGAGCGTACAGTCGGCCATTTTCTGCCCATAGCTTGCGGTACAAGCATCGCTTACGCCGAAGATATCACCACCCTGATGCGCGATATTCCCGAGGTGCAGCCGACAATTATGATTTCGGTGCCGCGTTTGTACGAGAAGATATACGCCGGTGTGCGCGGCAAACTTGCAGATGCACCGGCGATTAAACAAGCCTTGTTTGCGCGTGCGCAGGCGCTGGGCATCAAACGCTTCGAATTGCAACGCGAAGGCAAAGATTTGCAGGGCTTCGATCGGCTTTCCTTCAAGATTCTCGATCATCTGGTGCATGCCAAATTACGCCATAAACTGGGTGGTCATTTACGCCTGTTTATTTCCGGCGGGGCGGCGCTGCACCCGAAAATTGCGCGTTTTTTATTGGCTGCGGGACTGCCGGTTTGCCCCGGTTACGGTTTGACGGAAAGCTCGCCGGTGTTGTGTGTCAATCCCGTAAGCCACATCAAGCCGGAAACGGTCGGTCCGGCATTGCCGGGTGTGGAATTACAGCTTGCCGACGATGGCGAATTGCTGGCGCGTGGCGAGATGGTGATGCAGGGCTATTGGCGGCGACCGGAGGACAGTGCCGAGATGGTCGATGCCGAGGGCTGGTTGCATACCGGCGATATTGTCGAGATGGACGATGACGGTTATGTGCGCATTGTTGATCGCAAGAAGGAATTGATGGTGCTGTCCAACGGCGAAAATGTGCCCCCGGCGCGGGTTGAGAAGCATCTGGCTATCGATCCTTGTATTCAGCAGGCGATGGTGATTGGCAATCAGCGGCCACATTTGACTGCTTTGGTGGTGGCCGATGAAGCGGCTTTGCAACGTTATTGGCGGAAAGAGAAGAAAATGCCTTTGCCAGTTGATTGGCGCAACGATGAACAGCTTCATCGGTGGTTGTTGGCACGCATGCATGCGGCGTGTGACGATTTGGCGAGTTTTATGCAGGTGCGGGATTTTGTTTTTGTCGATGATGCGTGGACGCAGGATGCGGGCATGCTAACGCCGACGCTTAAATTCAAACGCAGAAAAATCATGCAGCTGCATCAGGACGAAATTGATGCGTTGTACGCCTAAAACACAGATTTATTGCGCTAGTGGCTGTTCACAATGCGTTGAATCAGTGCCGATGACGAAAAACCTTCGATAAACGGCATGACCACAACCTCGCCGCCGTTGTCGCGTACTTCGCGCGCGCCGACGATATTTTCTTCCCGATAATCGCCGCCTTTGACCAACACATCCGGTTTCAGTGCCTTGATGAGATTTAGCGGTGTGGGTTCGGAAAAGGGAACAACCATGTCCACGCAGCGCAAGGCCGTCAGCATGCAAGCGCGATCTTCGGTGCAATTAACCGGGCGGTTTTCGCCCTTTAAGCCGCGCACCGAAGCGTCGTCGTTCAGACCGATAACCAGTACATCGCCGAGGGCGCGCGCTTTTTGCAAATAATCGATATGTCCCGGATGCAACAGGTCGAAACAGCCGTTGGTGAATACGATACGCCGTTTTTCATTGCGCCACTGCTGCATGATTTGTACTGCATCGTTCAGGTTTGTCGAGAGTTGTGCGCCCATTTATGGTGCTTAATGACCTTTGATATGCAGAAGGTTGACGATACTGGTCACCCCGGGCACTTCCGCAGCGAGGGTGGCGGCGCGCTGGCGTTGCGCGGCATTGCCGACCACGCCTTGCAAATAGACCTTACCGCCGACGGTTTCGACATGCACGGTAAAACCGGAAACATCATCGTCAGCGAATAGTTTTCTCTTGATGTTGGTGGTAATCAGTGTGTCGGCAACCAATTCGCGGGCCGGAGGCATGCCAATGTGAACCTCGGAACGAACAGACTTCACACCGCGAATGCGCTTGCAGATATAAATGGCGCGATTGACTTGTTCCTGCTTTGGCAGGTAGCCGGTGAGTACGACATGGCCGCGAATCACTTCGGCGCTGACCCAACGCGACGGCATATCGCGTTCGGCAATCAGGCGCACATCAATCATCGAAACAATCGCTGCATCATCGAGATGACGGCCAAGCGAACGCTGATCGAGGGCGGCATTGCCGGTTGCCGTGCCGCCGCCAACGATGGCTGTGGCCACACAGCCGCTACTGGCCAGTGCCAGCAACATGACACAGAAGAATGGCAATAAGGCGGTGCTTTTTTACGCATGGATAAAAGCGTCATCAGAAGGCGCTGAATACGAAGGCAAGTGCAGCGAGGCACAGCAGCAGAATAAGGAATTGAATGACCGGCGGTTCTTTGCGACGCTGGTTCCAGCCGTGTGTGTGGTGTTTAACCAACATCGTCACCCAGTGCATCAATGACCGAGGCGAACAACAAGGGCAGAAGAATTTCATCCGGGCCGGGCAGCCAGATGCCGCGCCCACCGTGTTGCGACAGACGGCCCAGCACATCGGCCAGTGCCGAAGCGCTGGCTGACGGGTCGATAACCACCGTGGTTAGTTTTTCAACGCTTTTACCCAGATTGAGCGCGGCATCGGTTGCCTGCATAAACAGGCGCGGCAGCAGCATGCTGGAGGCGACATTGATCACAACACCTTCGCTGGCTTCGGCCATCATCGCGGCCAGCAGGCGGAATTCCAGAAAACCTGCTGCGCCCAGCGATTCGCCGTGTGCGGCGGGATGCAGATTGAAGGCATCAATGCCGATGGCCGGGTGAACGGTGGCCGGAATACCGAATCGCGAGGCTGTTGCCAAGACGCTGTGATCGAGATGTTCCGGTTTTCGGTCGAGTAGTTTTTCACCGACGCTTTTGCCGATACCCCAATTTTCAATCGCGCCGAAATTAATGGCTTCGTTGATTAAGCGGCCTGTTTCATCGGTGACCCGGTAGCCGTTTTCGCCGGAATCCCGGTCGTAGGTGCGCAGGGTGTGGCCGGACAGGGCGATTTCCACATCTTGCAGCAGTGCCGCGCCGGTAAGTACGATGCCGGTAATTAAACGCTGCTCAATCAGGCGAACCAAAAGCGGGCTCAAGCCGGAATCCATCACATGCCCGCCGCAGCCGAGAATAATGGCTTTCTTTTTGCGCCGGGCGGTTAATAAAGTGTCGCGCAGCTCGATTAAATCACGGGTGGTGCCGAGGCCGGGCAGGCTGCACAGAAAATCGGCGAAACTGCCGCCGGCACGGTAAGGCGCGCCGAAATCTTCGCCGTCGGCATCTTTTTGCCGCTTGGCCAGCGGTACGGTTTTTAGTTTGCTGAACGACAGTGGTTTCAAATTCATGATGCGTCTCCGTACAAGGCGTGATCAATCAGGCTACATAAAATATGCAGGCAGGTGATATGCATTTCCTGAATGCGCGGTGTTGAAGCATGCTGAATATTGAGCAGTGTGTTCACACCTTTCAACGAAGCAAGTTTGCCGCCATCTTTGCCGGTCAAGGCAATGACCTGCATACCCTTGCCCAAGGCGGTTTCGGCAGCGCGAATCACATTGGCCGAATTACCGCTTGTTGAAATGGCCAATAATACGTCGCCTTTGCAACCGAGCGCCTCTACCTGACGGGAAAACACTTCTTCGTAGGCGCTGTCGTTGGCGATGCTGGTAATCACCGAGGCATCGCTGGTCAGTGCAATCGATGCCAGACCGGGACGGTCGATTTCAAAGCGGTTGACCAACTCGCCAGCGAAATGCTGGGCATCGGCTGCCGAGCCGCCGTTGCCGCAAACCAGTATTTTTCCGTTCCGGCGCAGGCAGTCAATCATCAATCTGGCGGCATCCTGTAGCGGTGATGCCATATCCACAGCACAATGCCGACGCAGTTCAACGCCCTGTTCAAAAGCCTGTTCGATAATTTCCTGCATATTGCATACCCTAGTCACCTGAAGACGTCCTGCAAATGCTCAATGCGCGAGCGAATTCCTATGTGAGTGAGGATGATTAAATCGAAGCGGCATTGCAAATGCTGATAATCGGGGTGCTTGGCGAACCAAGCAGATGCTGCCGAGCGCAGGCGCTGCTGTTTGTCGGCATGTACGGCGAGCAGGCCTTGCTCGCGATTCGGACGCAATTTAACCTCGATAAAGGCAAGCACATCGCGGCGTTTGGCGACAATATCCAGTTCTCCACGCCCTAATCTGGCATTGCGATCGAGTATTTGATAACCCTTTAAACGCAAATGGCGGGCAGCTTTACCCTCGGCTTGGCGGCCTTTTTCGGTACTCATGCTCCATTCCGCTCGTGGGTCTGCTGTTTTTCTAACAACAGCGCATAAACACGCGATTTCGATACATCCAGTTGCCGGGCGACGTGTTTGGCAAGCGCCGAAGGCGGCAGGTTTTCGTCTGTGGCCATGGAAAGCGCTTCGCAAATCATGTCGTCGGTGACGCTATGCACCTGTGTATCCGGGCCGACGAGCAGCACGATTTCACCCTTGAGCGGGCTGTTTCTCATCGTTTCCAACACCTCGGCGAGCGGGCCGTAAACGAAGGTTTCGTGCAATTTGGTGATTTCGCGTGCGACGCATGCCAGACGCGTTTCGCCGCATGCTGTTTGCAGGTCATCCAAGGTTTTTAGCAGGCGGCGCGGCGGTTCGAGTATGATGCTTGTGCAACGGGCGCTCGCGATGCTTTCGATTTGTGCTTTTCGTGCCTTGCCGGAGCGCGCTAAAAAGCCTTCGTAGGTGAAGCGGTCGCTGGGCAAACCGCTGGCACACAAAGCGGCAATCGGACTGCTGGCCCCGGGAATTGGCGATACGTTGATGCCGAATGCGCGCAGCTTGCTGACCAAACGGTAGCCCGGATCGTTGATTAACGGTGTGCCGGCATCGGAAATCAATGCAATGTCCTTGCCTGCACGGATGTGTTCGAGCAATTGCTCGGCGATTTTTTCCTCATTGTGTTCGTGGCAGGCAATAAGCGGGGTATTGATGGCGTAATGGGTGCATAAACGGCGGCTGACACGCGTATCTTCGGCGGCGATGAGATGTGCCGACTTGAGGGTTTCGACGGCACGATAGCTGATGTCGGCAAGGTTGCCGATCGGTGTGGCGACGATGAACAGTTGGCCGTTGCCGTGCTTATCATTAGTCTGCGAGTCCATGTGCATCAAACGGTATCCTGCCCGGCAACGCATCGCAACGTCTGCGCTGTGCATCGGCCTTGTGTTGTTGGCGGCTTGCGCGCCCAAAACAGCGGTTCAGCAGACTGGCGGTACGGCTGGCGGCAAGGTTCAGATTGCCCAGCCTGCAAAACAAGCGCCGACTTCACCGGCGGTTACGGCGATGATGCGTTTGGCTTTTGACCAAGGACGAATCGACGAAGCCTTGCAGGGCTTGGATAGGCTAATCGAAATCGGCAAGCCGCCGGATTTGGAAGAAGCGCTGTTTCGGCGCATCCAGATTCTATTGTTTATCGGCGATGCGCGTGCCGTACCTCAGGCCAATGCATTGCTACGTGCTTATCCCGATCATCCGCTGGTCGCTTATTTGCATATTTGGCTGATGCAATGGGCCGAGGCGCGGCAGCTTGATGCGAAGGTACTCAAGCATGCTACAGCGGTTTTTGAAAATACTTATGCCAGTGCGGCATTACGCGAACGGGCGGCGACGCACGGTGCGGCAGCGGCCAGACGTAGCCCAGATTGGGAGGCTGTGCAGTGGTTTTTACATGCGGCACGCTTGCTTGCCGACAAACGCGATGTGTGGTTGCGCGAAGCTTCGTCAAGGGCTTCGATGGCCATGCTTGGCCGCTTGCGCGATGCCGGAGAATTGACCGGCGATGTGGGAAAATCACTCATGTTGCATGCGGCGCGCGCACGTTTGTTGATTGGCGACATGGCATCGGTGCAAACCCTTGCCGGATGGTTGCGACAATCTTTTCCGGGCAGTGCGGCGGCGCGTTTGAGTCAATCATGGGCGGCGGGTGTGACGCACGCGGCAAATATCGGCGTGATGCTGCCGTTGTCGGGCGAATATGCCGGGTTTGGCCGTCAGGCGCTGCATGGCGTGCGTCTGGCCATCGATGGTTTGGAAGATAATCAGCAGATTACGCTGCGCATTGCCGATACCGCTGCCGATGCGTTGCACGACCCCAAGCAGGCGTGTTTGCAGGCTTATCACAGTCTGATTGCACAACACGTCGATTTAATTATCGGCCCGTTGCTCGGCGATTGCGCCAAGCTTCTGGCTGGCAAGATGCGCGGCAAGATTCCGGCCATCAGCCTGACCAGCCGTTCGCTGCTGGCTAAAAAATCGCCGCTGCTTTTCGTGCATACCTTATCGCCGGTGCTGCAAGCCCGTTTTATGGCTGATTATGCCGTCCGCAGAGGTGATCGGCGCATGGTTGTGGTCAGTACGGATGCACCGTCGTCAATCGCCGAAGCCGATGCATTTGCCGATGAATTTACCGCGCTTGGCGGCGAGCTGGCCGATCGCATGATATTACCACGCGACAGTATTGATTTTCGCAAAGATTTGCGCGGCATGCGTTTGCGCACCGACGACGAGCTGCTGCTGGCCGAATTGGACGAAGATTTGGCCTTGTCGGCACAGCCTGAAGACGATATGGAAATTCGCATGCCGGTAAATTTCGACGGCGCATTTCTGGCCCTTTCCGGGCGGCAGGTGGCGCTTTTATCCGGTCAGTTGGCGTATGTCGGGGTGAAAAATATCCATTTGTACGGCAGCAGCCGCTGGCAGGATGGTTATTTGCTTTCCGATAATGGCCGCTATTTGCGGCAGGCACGATTTTCCGATGTTGCATTTCCCAACGGCTCGTCGCCGGAATTGCGGCGCTTCAAGCTTGCTTGGCGCGATGTTTGGGGCTTGGAAAAACCGCAAAAACTGGCCGGTCTGGCCTATGATTCGATGCTGATTGGCGTGCTTTTAACGCATCGTCTGGGACTTTCCGGACAAGCGTTATTGGCAGCATTAAAGGATAAAGCGGGATTTCCGGGCCTGACCGGGCATGTGTATTTCTCGCCTGGCGGGGTCGGGCAGAAGGATTTCGAGATGTTCCGCATTCGCCGCAATAAGATTGTGCCGGCGGGCTGATTTCCGCACTGCAAGGTAAGTCTGAAACAAGACTGGTCTGAAAACCACACCCTGAAAACTACAATCCCAGATCAAAAAAGCCTTTTTTCTTTGTTGGCGCTGTGCCCGGCGTGCTTTTGTTCTGTGTTTGTGTTTTCGGTGCTGTGCCGATGCGGAACGATTCGAGGAAGGGTCGTTTTGTCGCTTCGCTAGGCAATAGGCCGGTTTTCGGGTCGATAGCCACCCATTCGACACCTTCGGGCGGCACAAAATTCTTTTTCGCACGGTCTTTATGAAAGGCCTGCATGGCCATCAGCCATGTTGGCAGCGCGGCATGTGCGCCAGTTTCGCGGCGGCCCATGCTTGTCGGAATATCGCGGCCCGTCCACACGCCGGTCAGCACTTGCGGCGTATAGCCCATAAACCATGCATCAACTTGTTTGTTGGTGGTCCCTGTTTTGCCCGCTGCCGGACGGTTCAAAGCACGGGCGCGGCGGCCTGTGCCGTGTTCGATGACACCGTGCATCATATTGGTGGTCAAAAATGCATTGACCGGATCGAGCGTTTGCTCGGCGGGTTGCATGGCTTTGTTAATCGCCAGTACCGGATCGGCGTGGCAAGTCTGGCAACGGTGGCCAGCTACCGAACGGTGCAAGGTGCGTCCGTTACGATCCTGAATCTGTTGAATGCTGACCGGTTTCCAGCGCTGCCCGCCGCTGGCGATGACAGCGTAGGATTCGGTGAGTTCCTGCAAGGTGACTTCGGTCACGCCCAAAGCCAGCGCCAGTTGTGCCGGAAATTTGCGGGTGAACAGGTAATTGTCGTTCAGCGCATCGGTAAAACGGTTGATGCCAATGTCTTGCAACAGTTTAATCGAGGCGAGATTGCGCGAATGTTCGAGTGCGTTGCGCAGGGTGACGGCCCCGGCGAAACGGTTTTTATAGTTTTCCGGTCGCCAGAATTGATCTTGCTTGAGATTTTCGAACACCACTGGCGAATCCATAATCAAGCTGGCCGGGGTATAACCCGATTGCATGGCCAGTTCGTAGAGGAAAGGCTTAAAAGCGCTGCCCGGTTGCCGATTGGCGCTGCTGACACGGTCAAAACCGCTCAATTTGAAGTCGAAACCGCCGACACGCGCCAGCACGGTTCCTTTTTCCAAATCAATCGAATACAAGGCCGATTCGACGGACGGTTGTTGGGTCAGGCGAACGCCGCCCTTGCCGTTGCCTTGCAACCAGATTTCATCACCGGCAATCCATGTGCGCGGATGCGGTTTTTCCGTTGTTTTATCCGCTATTTCATCGGAAAAACGCGCAGCGGGCGGTTTTTTCTCCGTTTTACGTTTTTCCCACTGCCATTTGGGCCGCGATAACTCCCATTGCTGCAATCCGTCGCTGACCAGCAGCCCGCCGTCGTCCAGCACCTGCAACACCAATGCCGGCATGATTTCATACTCGGCGAGTGGTTTTCCATCGGCTTTTTCGCGTTTTTCCGCCCATGCGGAGAGCAGGTTATCCCAATCTTCGACCGGATGATTTGTTGGAATGCGATAATACTGGCGATGCTCGACGGCGAGAATGCCTTTGCGCAGCGCCTGCACTGC
>JAJRWP010000170.1 GCA_021545645.1 Zetaproteobacteria bacterium
ATTGGCTCCGATAATAAAATAAGACCCAGCCAATTCAATATCGGCATAACAAGTCGGCGGCCCGTCGGCACCGAAGGCGCGCTTATAACCGGCCACCGCCGAAGACATACACAGGCGCGAATTGGTATCGATATTGTTCGATCCGATAAACCCTTTCATCAGCTTGTTGAACACATAATAATCTTCGGTCAGTAACTGACCGGAAACATAAAAAGCCACCGCATCCGGACCGTGTTTGCGAATAATATCGGCGAATTTCCGCGCCCCGTAATCCAGCGCCGTATGCCAATCGACCGGTGCAAATGGGGCATCCAATGAAGTCCGCAATTTCGGACGCAGCAAACGATCGTCGGTACGCACGGTATGATGCAATTCGCGCCCCTTGGAGCACAGCTTGCCAAGGTTGGTCGGGTGCTGCTGATTACCAGTCAGCGAAATAATGCGTTCGCCGTCGGTTTCCAGACGAATACCGCATCCTGTGCCGCAATAAGAGCAGGCGCTATTTACTGTTCGGGTCATGCCAACTCCTGTGTTTAAATCATTCCAAGCATATTTACCGCAGAGGACGCGAAGGACGCAGCGTTTCGCAGAGTAGAAAAACACAGCGGCTTTTACGTTCGCAGATAAGTGGTCGTTCAACCATCAAAGTTTTTTCTCTGCGTCCTTTGCGCCCTCTGCGGAAAAGTTTTGACTTTATCTGCAGTTCAGAGGCTTAAAAACACCTGACCGCCTTCGACTTTCACCGGATAGGTTTTGACGCAACCATCATCAGGTGCGGCCACTTCACCGCTATCCAGACTAATCCGCCAATTGTGCAGCGGACAAAATATATCATCGCCGGAAATAATGCCCTCGGCCAACGGCCCTTGTTTGTGCGGGCAGCGATTTTCCACCGCTTTGACACGATCATCGCTCAAACGGAATACGGCAATCATATTATCGCCTGCATGCACTGTGCGCGCCTGTGATGGCGGAATATCATCCAATTTACACACTTCAATCCAGTTGTTTGCTTTCGAATCGCTCATCATGCTTCCACCCTTACCGGAATCTCAATCGGTTTGTATTCGGCAAATTTTATAGCCGTCGCCTTCTCGGCATCTTCGATGCGTTCTACCCAAGGATCTTGATCCTGCGTAGCGATATACACATGCAAACGCTCAACCAAGGCTTTGCGGCTTTCAATATCGTCCACCACCACAGCTTTGATGCTCTCCAAGCCGACACGCTGCTGCCACGGCGCACAGCGTTCGTTGTGCCGCCCTGTTTCGCGGTAATGCTGCAAATAGGCTTTGCATATTTCCTCGACTTCTTCCGCCGTTTCGACAAGGCAAAGGATTTCGGTAGCCACCACATGCACACCGCCGTTGCCGCCGGTTTGAATTTCCCAACCGCCGTCCACACCGATAATGCCGACATCCTTAATCGTGGCTTCCGCACAATTGCGCGGACAACCGGAAACCGCCAATTTCACCTTGGCCGGAAACCAGATGCGTTCGAGCTGTTTCTCCAGATGAATACCCAGTGCAGTGGAATTTTGCGTGCCGAAACGGCACCACTCGGAACCGACGCAGGTTTTCACCGTGCGCAGTGCTTTACCGTAAGCATAACCGGACGGCATACCCAAATCCTTCCACATATTGGTTAAATCTTCTTTTTTCACGCCGAGCAAATCAATGCGCTGACCGCCGGTGATTTTCACCGTCGGCACATTGTATTTTTTGGCTACTGTAGCAATGCGAATCAAATCGTCCGGGGTGGTTTCGCCGCCGTAAATACGCGGAATAACTGAAAACGTACCATCTTTCTGGATGTTTGCATGCATTTTTTCGTTGGCAATGCGGCTGGTGCGGTCGTCTTCCGATTCTTCCGGCCAAATCATGCCGATGTAGTAGTTGATGGCCGGGCGGCAGACCTGACAACCTTCGCCCTTCCATTCCAAAACATGCATCACTTCGCGCACCATGGTCAGTTTCTTGGTTTTAATCTGTTCCTTGACCTGTTCGTGATTCAATTCGGTGCAGCTGCAAATCGGATCGTGTGTCGATTCGACAAACGCCGTGCCCAGCGTCGAGGCAAGAATCTGATCAATCAAACCGGCGCAACCGCCGCAGGAACCCGCCGCCTTGGTGCATGCGGTGATTTCCTTGCGTGTCGTCAAGCCCTCTTGAACCACGGCATCGACGATTTGTTTCTTGCTGACGCCGTTACAACCGCAAACAATCGTCTCGTCGGCCATTTGCGAGGCCTGATCAAGGCCGGAATGCCCGGAATCGCCGAGACCGGATGCGGAAAACAGCAGTGTGGAACGCAATTCGGACACATCTTTACCATCCTGCATCCACTGGAAAAAGGTCGGCCCGTCGGCGGTATCGCCAAACATCACCACGCCCTTGATTTGATCGTCTTCGAGTACCAGTTTTTTATACACGCCGCCGACTTTATCCATCAGCTCAATCACATCAGCACCCGGCGTACCCATAAAATCGCCAGCCGAAAACACATCGACGCCGGAAATTTTCAGCTTAGTGGACACCACCGAGCCTTCGTACGACTTCAAACCCTGCCCGGTAATCATATAAGCCAGTGTTTTGGCCTGCTCGAAAAGCGGCGCAACCAAGCCGTAGGCAATGCCGCGATGCTCGGCACATTCACCGACCGAATAAACGGACGGATCGGTCACCGATTGCATGTAATCGTTGACCACAATACCGCGATTGCAAAACAACCCGCAGTCTTTAGCCAAACCCATATTCGGACGAATACCGACAGCCATAATCAGCAAATCGCAATCGAGTGTTGAGCCGTCTTTGAATTTCAGGCCGTTTACGCGTGTATCGCCGGTCACCTCGGTGGTCAGCGTGGACACCTTGAAGCTCATGCCCTGCGCTTCCAAATCGGAACGCAACATTTCACCGGCAACGCTATCCAACTGCATATTCATCAGCGTCGCCTGATCGTGAATCACCGTCACATCCATACCCAGATGCAACAAACCCTTGGCCGCTTCCAAGCCCAGCAAACCGCCGCCGATCACTGCTGCTTTTTTGTATGTTTTGGCCGCTTCGACCATGGCATCGCAATCGTCAATATCGCGAAAAGCCATCACGCCTTCTTTATCATGCCCCGGAATCGGGATAATGAACGGATTGGAGCCGGTGGCGATAATCAGATTGTCGTATTCGACCTCGATGCCGTCGTCGCTAATCACCTTTTTATAGCCGCGCTGAATTTCCTTGATGCGCGTGCCCATATGCAGGGTGATGCCATGATCGGCATACCACTGCTTATCGTTGAGAATAATATCATCAACCGTGGCATCGCCCGCCAATACCGGCGACAACATAATACGGTTGTAGTTGGGATATTTTTCTGCGCCGAAAATCGTAATATCGAACATATCGGGATTGGCATCGAGGATTTCCTCAATCGCCCGCACACCTGCCATGCCATTACCAATCATCACCAGCTTTTTCTTATCGCTCATTTTAACCTCGTGAAACAGTTTATAGGACGCCCATGATTGGACGTGCTAAATTTCATATTCAAATCATTACAGCAACCTTGATGCCACCGAAAACAACGTCACTTTTCCATCATTTCACACAAATCCAGCACTATTCTCAGCTATTGTTGCATAATATTTAATCACCACAGCCTACAATTTAATCATAAAAAGCTTGCTTGGTGAGAAGAAAGAAGCGTTTTTACGGCTATTTCAACAAAAAAAGGATTGGCAGCGCATTTGCTGAATAGATAGCTCTATTCAATTGAACAGCGAGGAGCATCGCCAAGCATGAACACATCCAGCATGAGTAAAAACTTCCTATCGTTCACGGGCAGATCCAAGGTCTTGCACATGACCTGGTTTGCTTTTTTTGTAACTTTTTTGGTCTGGTTCAGTCACGCCCCTCTGTTGTTAGCCATTCAAGAATCCTTCGGTTTGTCCGATCAGCAAATCAAAACACTGCTCATTCTGAACGTGGCGCTGACCATTCCCGCCCGCATCATCACCGGCATGCTGGTGGATCATTTCGGGCCGAGGAAAATGTATTCTGCCATGCTGCTGCTGACTGCGGTTTTATGTTTCTTCTTTGCCATGGCCAGCAGTTTTGAAGCATTGGCTTTGGCGCGTTTTTTATTGGGCTTTGTGGGTGCGGGTTTTGTCATTGGCATCCGCATGATCAGCGAATGGTATCCGGCCAAGCAACTGGGCTTGGCGGAAGGTATCTATAAAGGCTTGGGCAACGTCGGTTCCGCCGTCGCCGCCATCACCCTGCCGACACTGGCCGTCATGTTTGGCGGTGAAGACGGCTGGCGCTACGCCACCGCTGTTACAGGCCTGATTGCACTGGTTTATGCCGCTATTTATTATGTTTCGGTTAGCGATACACCGGCAGGCTCGACCTATTTCAGACCGAACAAATCGGGCGGCTTGGAAGTATCCAGCAAACATGATTTTTTCTTCTATTTGCTGATCAATATCCCCATGTTTCTGGCGATGGCCGTGCTGACTTGGAAAGTCACCGGGCTGGGTCTGGTTAGCGATGGCGCGGCCTATATTATTTATGCTGTTTTAGTCGCCATCTATGTTTATCAGGTCAAGCAAATCTATAAGGTGAATAAAGACATATTTATCAAAGCCGTACCTGAAATTCACCGCTACAAATTCAAACAAGTCGCCATTTTAAGCCTCGCCTATGCGGTAACCTTCGGCTCCGAATTGGCCGTGGTTTCAATGCTGCCCTTGTTCTTCAAAAGCACGTTTCTGATTCCGGTCGCACTGGCGGGTATATTCGGCGCATGTTTTGCCATTACGGACATCATTTCCTGCCCTTCCGGTGGCTTTATCAGCGATAAATATGGCCGCAAACGCTCCCTAGTGCTGCTGCTCTCCGGCGCGGCACTCGGATTTCTTGGCATGTCGCAAATCACTGGCGAGTGGCCAATTGCACTGGCCGTCGCCGTGATGATGGTCAGTTCATTTTGTTTGGGCGCGGCGGCGGGTTGTGTATTTGCTGTCGTTCCGCTGATTAAACGCCGCCTGACCGGGCAGATTGCCGGATTGGTGGGCGCATACGGAAATATCGGTGCGGTTGTGTTCCTGACTGTCTTTTCACTGGTTTCGCCATCCGTGTTTTTCATGACCATCGCAGGCGGTATCGCCTTGGCCGCAGTTTGCTCGATGCTTTTAGACGAGCCCAAAGGCGTTATGCTTGAGGTGCTACCAGATGGAACAATAGAACGCATTGAGGTTCACTAAAGCAACCATGAGCAACAAATTGATTGTCGAAGCCGGGCAATGCTCGCAAACCGGCCTGAAAACGCAAAATGAGGATTGCTGCGGCATTCGCATCCCCGAAGGTATGGAATTGACCCACAAAGGCATGATTGCGGTCACTGCCGACGGCGTCGGCTCCAGCGAAGCCGGTCGCGAAGCCAGTGAATATTGCGTGCAGGGCTTTATCACCGATTATTTGAGCACACCGATGTCGTGGACGGTGAAAACCGCCGGCGAACGTATTATCCGCTCGCTGAATTCATGGTTATACAGTCAGGGCCAGCGCCGCTACGCCTCAGAACTTAGTTTGGCCTCCACACTGGCGGTGTTGGTTGTTAAATCGACCACGGCACATCTTTTCCATGTCGGCGATTCGCGTATTTATCTGATTCGCAACGGCAATATCGAATGTTTGACCAAGGATCACCGGCTTATCGTCGATCGCAACAAAACCTATTTATCGCGTGCCATGGGCGGCGAACACGACGTACATTTCGATTATGCCAATCGGGTTGTCGAAGTCGGCGATGTATTTGTACTCAGCACCGACGGCGTGCATGAATTTATCGACGACGAACGTATCAACGAACTGGCCCTTGCATCCAACGATCCTGAAGTTGCCGCCGCATCCATTGTTGCTGCCGCCCTCAACGCCGGCAGCAACGATAATGTAACCTGCCAAATCATCCGCATCGCCCAACTGCCCAATCAGGATGAAAACGAGTATTACCGACAACTGACCGCCCTTCCCTTCCCGCCACCGCTGGATGCGGGCATGATTTTGGACGGCTACCGCATTATCAAAGAGCTGCATGCCAGCGTCACCATTCAGGTCTATCTGGCCGAGGATGTCGAAAACGGCGAAACCGTTGTCATCAAAACCCCGTCGGTCAATTTTGAAGATGATCCGGCTTATATTGATCGTTTCCTGCACGAAGTCTGGGTCGGCAGACGCATCGACAGCCCGCATGTGTTCAAGGTTTATCATCTCAAGCGCAAACGCAGTTGTATCTACTATGTGACCGAATTCCTTGAGGGAAAATCGCTGGCGCAGTGGATTTTGGACAATCCGAATCCCGATCTGGCGCAGGTGCGCGATATGGTCGATCAGATTATCAAGGGATTGCGCGCCTTTCACCGCAAAGAAATGGTGCATCAGGACATCAAACCCGAAAATATCATGGTCGATAAACACGGCGTGATTAAAATCATCGATTTCGGCTCCACGCAAGTCGCCGGACTGAAAGAGGTGTATACCCCGGTCAAACAGCAGCATATCGAAGGAACCGCCAATTATATCGCCCCCGAATTGTTCGACGGTTTCGAGGGCACGCCGAAAAGCGATATGTATTCACTGGCGGTAACGATTTATGCCATGCTCAGCGGCGGCCATTTTCCGTATGACTCAATCGAAGAAGCCAAAGCCCACAAGCATTACAACTACACATCGCTGCGCGAATACAATCCACATGTACCAATGTGGATGGATGGCGCTATTCAAAAAGCCGTGCACAAAAATCCGGATAACCGCTACGAAAGCTTCTCCGAATTCCAACGCGATCTCTGCAAGCCTAATTCGGCATTCATGAAAAGAAGTGCGCCGCTCATCGAACGAAACCCGACCGCTTTCTGGCGCGGCCTTTCCATCATCCTGCTGCTCATCAATATGCTGCTTCTTTTTCTTCTAACGAAATAGCCAAACTCGAATGCATTGCGCCCTGTTCTTTGTGAATAACCCCCCGCGCGCAGGCAGACCAAAACCCACCCGTGAAACACATCCAAATAAAAAGGCCGCACGGTTCCCCGTGCGGCCTGAATATCGACTAGCGGAAGTTCGAGTTAGTAGCTCTTTTTGAACTCCGTAGCATGACATTTCGGACACGGCGGTACCCGCCCGGTCTTCTTTTTGTGAATTTCATGACCGCAGGCCGAGCAAATCAGTGTTCCGGCGCTGGTAATTTCACCGGAGCGGCAATGCAGATTTTTATCGGCACGATTAGCGGCATCGGAAAGCAGCGAACCGGCCCCGCGCAACAAGCCGGAAATGGACGACAAAGCGCCTGCACCGAGTCGTGCCGGATCAAGTCTTTCTTTAGCGTCATCGCGAATTTCGCTAGCCATATGGGCAAAATCACGTTCCATGAATTTCTTCAGTTTCTGGCCCTGTTCTTCGCTGAATGCACCCGCCGAAGTTAACTGCTCGCGCGCCTTATCCAAGGCGGTCTGGGCGAATTCGGCGGTTTTTT
Source organism: Zetaproteobacteria bacterium (assembly GCA_021545645.1). Taxonomy (GTDB): domain Bacteria; phylum Pseudomonadota; class Zetaproteobacteria; order Mariprofundales; family Mariprofundaceae; genus UBA1543. The sequence goes on from JAJRWP010000170.1 coordinate 7,528, forward strand.
CGGCGCTGGATTCGAACATTTCGACAAAACGCGCCGCCAATTGGTCGTACTGATCGGCTTCAATTTCCGCACTTGCTTCGTCATCCATATGCGCAATCACCGCTTCACCGAATTCAGACGTGGAAACCTTGGTTGCGCCTTGCATCAGACGATGAAAGTCGTAGGTCACGGTTTTGGCGCTAATCGCACCGCTAATGCCATTCTCAATCAAATCGGCAGCCTCGCCCCAACCCATATAACGCAGCATCAATGCACCGGAAAGCGTCATCGACGACGGGTTAACCATGTCTTTATCGGCATATTTCGGTGCTGTACCGTGCGTGGCCTCAAAAATCGCATGCCCGCTGTCGTAATTGATATTCGCACCCGGGGCAATACCGATACCGCCGACCTGTGCTGCTAAAGCATCGGAAAGATAATCGCCGTTCAGATTCAGGGTGGCGATTACCGAGAATTCCGTGGCCCGCAACAACACCTGTTGCAACGCAATATCGGCAATCGCATCTTTAATCACGATGCCGTCCGGCAATTTCACCCACGGACCGCCGTCGATTTCCTCGCCGCCGAATTCGCGTTTGGCCAGTTCGTAACCCCAATTGCGGAACGCGCCTTCGGTATATTTCATGATATTGCCTTTGTGCACAATGGTCACCGAAGGCAGCTTATTATCAATCGCATATTGAATCGCTGCGCGTACTAAGCGTTCCGTACCCTCGCGCGACACCGGCTTGATGCCGAGACCGCTGGTTTCCGGAAAACGGATTTTATCCACGCCCATTTCCTGCATCAGAAAATCGCGCACTTTTTTCACGTCGTCGGAACCTTCCGGCCATTCGATACCGGCATAAATATCTTCGGTATTCTCACGGAAAATGACCATATCCACATCCTGCGGACGCTTCACCGGACTCGGCACACCGGAAAAATACTTGACCGGACGCAAACACACATACAAATCCAGCTTCTGACGCAACGCCACATTCAGCGAGCTCATGCCGCCGCCAATCGGCGTGGTCAACGGCCCTTTCAGGCCGATTAGATATTCGTTAAATGCATCCAGCGTCTGTTGCGGCAGCCAAGCATCGTCTGTTTTGCCAAACAGATTCCACGCCTTCTCACCTGCATAAACCTCCATCCATGCCAGCTTGCGTTTACCGCCGTACGCCTTTTCGACCGATGCATCGAGCATCGCACGGGTAGCCCGCCAGATGTCCGGACCAATGCCATCGCCTTCAATAAAAGCAACAATCGGCTGATCGGGAACGTTTAATTCACCGTCCTTGCCCATGGTGATTTTTTCGCCGAAATCCGGCGCTGTGATTTGTGGCTTTGTCATTGCCAACCCCTTTTACAGTCGTTTATTCTGTTGTTTGTGTGCATGATTATTGTGTGCGTTTGATGAGAACTACGGTTTATTCTTGAGTTTTGCGGCTTTCTGCGCCTTGCGCTTGGCCGCAACAGCCAATTGCCTAGCGTATTCGTAGCGCTCCTGCTTAATCGCCGCTGCCGCTTCGCCGAGCGCCTGCTCGGCACTTTTCAGCATCTTTTTGGCTTTTATCGCGCCATTTGGAAGCTCTTTTGCCATTTGAATCGCCGAGCGCGCCGCCGCCATTTCCTGCACCGGCGGCGATGTTGCACAGGCGGCAAACAGCAGCAAAACAGCGAGCAGCGAAACAAACTTCATATATGCATCTTCGGCTGTTTACACGGCATTGTCAAAGCCGGAATAAACGTGCTCAAAAGCACGTCAGGACGTGCTCTGCACGCGGCTTCTTCTCAAGCCCAGATCGCGCAATTGCGCATCGCCGACCGCAGACGGCGCTTCGCACATCAAATCGCCGGCACGTTGGGTTTTCGGAAAGGCAATCACCTCGCGGATGGATTCCGTACCCAGCATCAGCGCCAGCACCCGGTCCAAACCGAAGGCCAGACCGCCATGCGGCGGTGCGCCGTATTGCAGAGCCTTGAGCAGAAAACCGAACTTGGCATCGGCTTCATCCTCGCTAATACCCAGCGCATCGAATACCGCCGACTGCGTTTCCCGATCGTGAATACGAATCGAACCGCCGCCGATTTCAGTACCGTTCCAGACCAAATCGTAGGCCTGCGAACGCATAGCCAGCGGCTCTGTGCGCAACAGGCCCATATCTTCCTTGACCGGCGCGGTAAACGGATGATGCAGC
>JAJRWP010000171.1 GCA_021545645.1 Zetaproteobacteria bacterium
AAAAATGTCGAAACCATGCTGTCCACCGCATCGAATCAACTTGAAGAAGCCAGTCGGCATCTGGAAAGTGCCCTGAAAGAAATCCAACAGCTGCAACAAAACAACAGTACTCCACCATTAAAAACAGACAATAAGACAAGCGATTTATCTGCAGAATACGGCAAAACCGAAAAAACAGCACCGCGATTCACCAAACACAATCCCGATAAAGCTGATACGGTAACGATAAGCGCAGCCGCCGACCGTGACTCGGAAGTACAGAAAATTCTCCACATGCATGGCTTGGGCAAGCCAGCGGAACACATCGCTGCGCAACTCGATCTGCCACTGGCCCGCGTCAAACTATTGCTGCACCTGAACGAGCAGCGCCCGGTATAATCCATGTTCCCCATCATCACCCCCCAGATGCTTAACCTGCCCGAAAATATGCAGGCCCCGTCGCTAAGCCGTCTGCCGTGGCCGGAAGGAAGCATCATATCGGCACGCCTGATGGCATCCGATGTTCCTGGCACGGCGTTGTTGATACTCGGCAGCTACCGGCTGCTGGCTGAAGTTCCGCCGAATATCCCGATGGGCGAAATATGGATGCAGTTGATAAACCGTGAAATGCAGGCCCGTTTTCGTCTGCTATCGAATACGCAGGCGTTGTATTTATTGATCGGCATGCTGGAAACCGAGCACCCAGACAAACCAAAAACCGCCTCGACTCACGCGCCGCAGCTTTCAGCAACAGCCAAACAAAGCGCTGGCGAACTTCCCGAATGGCCGCACCTGAACCCCCCCCGGCATCACGATGGAAAAGGCGCGTTACCGTGGCACGGCGAGGCAGCATCCGACGGCAATGCGCTGCTCTGGTACGATAAAACGGATGAACAACCGCGCGGCATGCTGCACCGGCATATCGACGACGATTATTTTATACTTTCCGGGCGTGTCGATCTGGATGAATTGAATGCTATGGCCTTCAGTCTGCAAGGCAGCTTAGGCGAGCAAGCAAGCAATACGGCTTGGAAACTGCGTCTGCATACCACACAAAATCAGCGATTGGGCGAATTACGCGATGCTTTTTCCTCTTGGCTGCAACAACAACACGACGCCTTCCCCCATGTTTCCGGTGAACTTGAATACGGCCTGCCCGATGGCGGACCGGGCGGACTAAGCGAGCGTACGGCATGAATCGCAACAACAAAGGGCAAAAAGTTGCCGTCGCCATCAGCTACGATCCGGAAGATGTCGGAACACCGAAAGTGCTGGCCGCCGGGCTCGGCGACATGGCCCGCCGCATCCTTGATTTATCGCGCCGCGAACATATTTATATCCACCGCAACGCCACCCTAGCCAATCTGTTGGCGCGCGTTCCGAACGGCTCGGATATTCCGGAAAGCGCCTACCGCCTGATCGCCGAATTATTGGTCTTTCTTTACGCCACCGATGAGCGCTTAGCGGAAAAATTAGCTGCGTCTAAGCGGAAATATTTGCCTAGCAGCAATAATTCAAATGTTTAAAGCTATATTTTTCAATGCTTTCCGATGCCCGCATCTTGGCATTGATTTTGCGTGAGTTTAATCAACTGTAAACAGAGCGTTTCAAGGAGAAGTCGATGAACAGTGGTTTTTTTGTGGCAGGTGTCAGCGGTCAAATGGCGCAGCAAAAAATGGACAACATCACCCACAATCTGGCCAACGTCAACACCGTCGGCTTCCTCGGCAGCCGTGCTTCCTTTCAAACCGTGTTTACCAATCAATCCGCCGCCGCAGGCAACCCGGCAACTGCACCGTCGGCATTTTTAAAAATGGGCGAACCGTTTATCGATATGGGTGAAGGCAATATCCAACAAACAGCAAATGATTTGGACTTTGCCATTCTCGGCGATGCTTGGTTTCGTATTCAAATCGCCCCCGGTAAAGAAGCTTATACGCGGGCGGGAAATTTCACACTGGATGCCGCTGGCAATCTGCGCACACAGGATGGCAAAGCAGTGCTTGATAACAGCGGCTCAGGTATCCAACTTCCACCGGGAACCATCACCGCTACCGATCAGGGCGAGATATTTGTAAACGGAAAAAAAGTTGCCGAACTGGGCATGGTCAACATCACCAATCCGGCAGGCATTGAGCGTATCGGCAGCGTGCTGGTCAAAACAGCGCCCAGCAATACCACACCGGCAGTCAATGTCTCGGTTCGTCAAGGCGCGCTGGAAGCATCCAACGTCAACAGTGTCTTGGCCATGACCGAAATGATTACAACGCTACGCAATTATCAGGCAATGATTAAAATGATTGAGCAATACAATCAACAAGCCTCCCTGCTCAGCCAGCAGGTAGGACAGGTTCAGGGCATTTAGGCCCGCCACGATTTAAGGAAAAGGAGCAAGATATGATGCGATCACTGTGGACAGCAGCCACCGGCATGACGGCGCAGGCACTCAATGTGGATGTTATTTCCAACAACCTCGCCAACGTTAACACCGCAGGCTTTAAACGCGGACGAGCCAATTTTCAGGATTTGATGTACCAGCAGGTTTCCTCGCCGGGACGCCAGAACAGCGCCGGCAATGAAGTGCCTTCCGGTGTGCAGGTCGGTCTCGGTGTGCGCACGGCAGGCATTTCGCGCATTTTCGCGGAAGGCAGCTTCCAGCAAACCGGCAACCCTCTGGATATGGCCATCGAAGGCCGTGGCTTTTTCACCATTCAACTGCCCAACGGCGATCTCGGCTACACCCGCACCGGTTCTTTTGCCACCGATAGCCTCGGTCAGTTGGTCACGCAAGACGGCTATGTCGTGCAACCAGCCTTGACCATTCCCAACGATGCATTATCCATCGGCATCTCCCCGGACGGCACTGTTTCCGTGGTGCAACCGGGCAATTTACAGACCACCGTCGGGCAAATTCAACTGGCCGATTTCAGCAATCCCGGCGGCCTGACCGCCATCGGCCATTCGATTTTTCAGGAAAGCCAAGCCAGTGGCACACCGATCAACGGAACCCCCGGTTCCAATGGCATCGGCTCCATTGCCCAAAGCACGCTGGAAATGTCCAACGTCAATACCGTTGAAGAAATGGTCAATCTGATTGCCGCACAGCGCGCTTATGAAATGAATTCCAAGTCCATTCAGGCAGCCGATGAAATGCTGCAAATGGCCAACAATATCAGGCGTTAAACCATGACAAATCTGCATAAACCCCTGATTTTCGTGCTGCTGGCATTCGCGCTGCTTACACTTGAGCAAAGCCCGCCGGCCAGCGCGGCAGGTGTTGATCAGGCGATGCGCGATTCGCTCACACATTTCTTCGCCAAAGGCATCAAACACCAAGGCGCAACAGCAGAATTGGCAGAAGTGATTCGCTGGCCAGCCACAAGTGGCAGCGTGAACTGGCGTCTGCCAAATTTCTCCCGCCACCCATCGCGCCTATCGATTGTTGCCGAACAACAACGCGGCGGGCAATTGCAACGCTGGTATGTACCGGTGCGTTTACACTGGTGGACACAGGCCATGGTGGCAAAAACCGATATGCCGCCGCGCAGCTTGATTCAAGCCAAGCAACTAACACGCAAGCGCATTGATGTAGCGGGTATTACCGGAACATGGTGGCAACAGCCAACAGGGCTTGCCGGAGCGCGCACCACCCGCCCTATCCATGCCGGGCAAGCACTACTGTCTTCCTATATCACCCGCCCTTCACTGCTTAGAAACGGTGATCATATCACCCTGATTACCCGCATCGGCGGGGTCCGGGTGACGGCCACTGGCAAGGTGTTGAAAAATGCCGATGTTGGCGACCGGGTGCGGGTACAGAATCTACGCAGCAAAGATGTGCTGCAAGCCGTTATTATCGACGGGCGTAGTGCGCGTGTCGAAGCCGGAGGGGTGTGATGTTGCACCGCCATTTTTCACTGCTCCGAACAACAATAACAAGCTCCATGCTTGTGCTGCTTAGCGCTTGCATGCCCGGAACCTATCAGGTTACGCAAGACAAGCATGCCGATGAAGTCGAAAAAGCGCTGAGCCAACCGATGAACGATGCCAAAAAAAGCGGCTCCTTGTGGACCGGAAAACGCGGCTTATTCGCTAACGATGCCAAAGCACAAGCGGTTGGCGATCTGCTGACCATTCTTGTCTCCGAAAAAACCAATGCCACGCGCTCGCTGGGAACAAAAAAGAACCGGAAGTCGTCGCAAACGACCAGCCTGAATGCCGTTCTCGGCTATGAAACGTCGCTGGCTAACAAAAACCCGAATTTTAAACCCGGTGCTGCCTTCGATATCAGCAACGACAAGAGTTTCGACGGCTCCGGCAGCACCAACAATTCCGATACCCTGACCGCCAGCGTCACCGCCGTAGTCACCAAAGTCTATCCGAACGGAAATATGCGCGTACGCGGGCGCAGACAGGTCACCATCAATCAACAACCACAAAAACTGACATTCTCCGGCGTCGTGCGTCCGAATGATATTTCTCCCGACAATACCATTCCATCCTCCAAGGTGGCACAGGCGGTCATCGGTTACGGCGGCGGCGGCGAACTGGCCAGCGTCGCCCACGAGGGCTGGTTTGGCCGTACCTTGGATCAGATATGGCCGTTCTGATGCGCTTCTTTTCTACGAATTTTCTTCGCGTGTTGCTGCTGGCTCTGCTGTTGATGCCCGGTATCACGCAAGCCGAGCGCATCAAAAATGTCGCCGACATCGAAGGCTTTCGCAGCAATGCGTTAATCGGTTACGGCATCGTCGCCGGTCTGAACGGTACCGGTGACAACTCCACAAACGCACCGTTTTCCGTGTACAGTATTTTATCAATGCTGGAGCGCATGGGTATTTCGCTGCGCGATAAAGTCAATTTAGCCAGTGTTAAACCAAAAAACATCGCCGCCGTGATGATCACCGCCACCTTGCCGCCATTTGCCCGCCCCGGCCAGAAACTGGATATCAATATTTCCAGTATCGGAGACGCAAAAAGCCTGCGCGGCGGCACATTGCTGGTCGCACCGCTGCTCGGTGGCGACGGTAAAATTTACGCCATCGCGCAAGGTTCGATTACCATCGGTGGCTTCACCGCCGAAGGCAAAGGGGCCAGTGTCGTCAAAGGCCACCCGACATCGGGGCGTATTCCGAATGGCGCGCGTATCGAAAAAAGCGCCCCGGACACACTGCAAAATGATCAGGCAAATATTGTGCTCAATCTACGCCAACCCGATTTCACCACCGCCCGGCGCATGGCCGATGCGATCAATAATGCGCTGGGTAACGGCATGGCGCGTGCCCTGAACGCAGGCTCGGTCGAAGTACGCAATCCGGCTGCCGATGCCGTCAGTCTGATTGCCAAACTCGAGGCCATTGATGTGACCACCGATCATCCGGCAGTCGTGGTTATGGATGAAAAAACCGGTACTATCGTTATGGGCAGCGAGGTACGTATCGACACCGTCGCCGTTGCGCACGGGAATATCAGTGTTTCAGTGACCGAAAGCCCGCAGGTTTCGCAACCGGGTGCATTTGCCGGTGGCAAAACCACCACCGTGGACCGCACCGATCTACAGATTGACGAGGGCGAGGCCAAACTGGTCGTTCTGCCCAAAAAAGTGTCGCTCAGCGATCTGGTTGAGGCACTCAACGCTGTCGGCGCAACACCAAGCGATCTCATCGCCGTATTGCAAGCCATCAAGGCGGCGGGCGCACTGCATGCCGAGTTGAGGGTGTTATGAGAGACTTAGTTGAGACCGTCATTTCGCAAGTCATGCGGCAAGAATCCCGCCATACGCCAGCAACCGAGGCATCGACACGCGCTCCGCTTCGTAAAAATATGCATCGCACGCATGAACTCACCCCAGCCTCATCCGTTTCCGGGAAAACACCAGCGGCCAACGACCGCCTGTGGCAGGCCAGCCGCCAGTTTGAAACACTATTTGTCGAACAAATGCTGTCATCCATGCGCAAAACCGTTCCCGATTCGGGTTTGATCAAAAAAGGTTTTGCCGACGATGTACAAACATCCATGCTTGATCAGGCCATCGCCGAAGCGGTAGGCAAACAGGGGCGCATGGGCATTGCACAAAGTCTGTACCGGCAATTAAGTCAACAGACTCAAGCAATGCCGCCGCCCACCGATAATCTGTTAAATAAACCGCAGCCACATGCGCATGACGGGCGCGGCAAAGGAGGACAGCATGGTGCGTATTAACGGCCCAGACAGAAGCAACCCGCTCGCACCGGCACGCAGCACCGGCAAAAAACGCAAATCCTCTTCCGCATCGGCTTCTTCAGGCACGCAGGTGCAAGTCGCCGATGCTGCAGCGCTGCGCGAAAAAGCCAATGTGATGCTGGCCGATATGCCGGAAGTGCGCATGGAACGTATCGAAGAAATCCGCTCGGCACTGGAAAAAGGTACATATAAAGCGGATTCGCGCAAAGTAGCCGCGCATATCATCGCCAATGCGCTGTCGGAACGATCATGGTGATGCAACCGGAACAAGTCGAACAATTGCGCGCGCTGCTGCAAAATATGGATGCCTGTGCACGCAATATCGAACACATTGGCGAACGCGAACGTCAATCCGCGCATCTTCTTGATGCCGATGCACTGGCCGAGCTCTCCGAATTGCGCGCGCTGTCGCATCAGGCGCTTGCCGATATGGAATTGCAAACCCGCAAACTACTGGCCCGTTGCGGAGCCCCGGCGGATATGCCACTCGGCACGTTTATCGATATGCATACACCGCAAGGGCATAACGATTTGCAGGCGCTTCGCCGCAATCTCTACCAACGCCTGCTGCTGGTGCAAAAAAATGACAATACAACCCGCCTGCATCTGAAAGCATCACACGATGTGGCTGTCGGTATTCTGCAACACATCGGAGCCATCGAAACCAAACAAACCTACGGTCCGCGAGGCGCAAGATGATAACCGGGGCGCTAAATACAGCCGCTTCGGCAATCAAAGCGCAACAGCAAGCTATTGATGTTATTTCGCATAATATCGCCAACGTCAACACCCCCGGTTACGCCCGGCAATCGGCAACGCTGGCAACACTAAGCCCCGATTCGCAAGGCGCTTTTCAATTCGGACGCGGCGTACAACTGACCGGCATCCAGCGCGCCGTCGATCCGTTTCTCAACCGCTCACTGAATACCAACAGCAATCAACTGGCTTTTTCGCAAACACTGGAACAGGGATTAAACGGCGTGGAAAGCGTCTTCGGAAGTCTGGGCACACCGGGACTAGCCACCAGCATTGATGACTTCTTCCAAGCCTACCAACTGCTCGCCAACAATCCGCAGGATGCGGCACAGCGCAACAATGTACGCGCCCGGGGTCTGGATATTGCGACCAACCTGAACAATATGCGCAGTCAGATGGTCAGTGCTCAGAGCAGCGCCGATCAGGGCATTAACGACCGCATCACCAGTGCCAATTTGCTGCTCGACAGAATCGCCTCGCTAAACAAACAAATATCGGCACAGGAAAATACCAGCACCAATGCTGCCAACGATCTGCGCGATCAACGCGATGTGGCCGTGCGCGACTTGGCAACGCTGATTCCCGTACAACTCGTCAACGGCAACAACAATGCATTTTTGGTGCAAACACTGGGCGGCGATTTGCTGGTTCAAGATGGCGATACCCGGCATCTGGCACGCGGCGGCAGCGCAGGCGCGGGCTTCTCCGGTGTAACCATTGCGGCCAGCGGCATTCCGATTTCGGGCATCGAATCCGGCGGTGAAATCGGCGGCCTGATTACCCTGCGCGACACCCGCCTGGGAAGTTATATCAGCCAATTGGATAGTCTGGCAACCAATCTGATTTTCGGCCTTAACCAACTGCATGCCAGCGGTGCGGGCCTGACTCTGCCGAAAATCGCCACCGCCGAACAAGCCGCTGCAGCCAGCGCGAGTGCCGTTGATTCGACAGCGCAAAACATTCCCTTTGCCGGGCAAATTGTCAGCGGCAGCTTTAAGGTGCATGCCTACGATGCAGCCGGTGCGCCGGTCAATGCCGGAGGCACAAGCATCACCATTAGCAAAGGTGTCACCACCGTCGCACAGGTGGTTTCGCAACTCAATGCGGTGAACGGCATCAGTGCCAGTTTGGATGCCAGCGGTCATATCGTCGTGGATGCCGGTAGCGGCAGTGTCGGTTTTTCCAACGATACCAGCAATTTCCTCGCCGCTTATGAAATCGGCGCATTTTTCCACGGCAATAACGCCGCGAATGTCGGCCTCTCGGCAACAGTAAAAGCAGACGCCAACCACATCGCCGCCGGGACCATCAATGCAAGCACCTCGCTGAACAATCCCGGCGACAACAGCACCGCTCTGAATATCATCAGCTTTCAGAACAGCGTGCTGAGCGTGGACGGCTCAACGGCGGCCAGTGTATTGGACAGAACGGCGACCCTCGCCATGAATTACGGCAGTGATGTCCAGAATGCCAATCAGAACCGCATTTTCCGCGAAGCGGAATCGCAATCGTTGAACGCCCAGCGGCAAATTATTTCCGGTGTCAGCACCGATGAAGAACTGATTAATATGATCAAATTCCAGCGCGCTTACGAAGCTTCGGCCAAGGTTATTCAAACCAGCAACCGCATGCTCGATTCGTTGCTTGGCCTGATAAGGTAGCGGCCATGCGTGTGAGTATTCAACAAAGCTACGACAGCCTGCTCAGCGGCGTACGTCAGCAGCTCGATATTCAAGGCAAAGGCAATGCGCAAGTATCTTCCGGCAAGCGCTTTCAGCGGCCTTCCGAAGCGGCACTGGATTATAAAACGTCGCTGGATATCCGGCATATGCAAAAAGGCGTGCAAACCACACTAAGCGCCATCAATACCGCCACCACCCGCCTCAATCAGTCGATGTCCATGCTCAACAGCATGCAGCAAATCATCGTGCGCGCACAAACACTGGCAGTTCAGCAGTCTTCAGGGCAGATTTCCGCCGCCAACCGGCAAGCGGCAGCCACGGAGGTCGCACAATTGAACACATCGCTATTCACCTACGCCAACCAGCGTTTCGACGGCCAATCGCTATTCGCCGGTACGGCAACCTCTGCCGATGCATTCATCAAGGATTCATCGGGAAATATTGTTTATAACGGCAATGCGCAGGATCGCACCGTCGCCATCACAACAAGTCAGATAACAATCAGCAATGTGCGCGGCGATCAAATTGCTTTCAGCAAGGTTTTTACTGCCATGAAAACCTTTCAAACAGCGCTCGCCGCCAACGATCAGACGGGTATCCAGACGGCGCTCGGGCAATTAAACGATGCGGGCAATAAAATGATCGACCTCAATGCCGAAGTCGGTGCACGAACCCGTTCTCTCGAACTGCAACAACAATTGTACAACGACATCAGCCTTTCACTGGACACGCGCCTGAATAACCACGAAGGTGTTGATATCGCCGCCACCGTTGCCAAGCTTCAGGAAAGCAGTATCGCCCTGCAAGCCGCCTACAATCAAATTGCTTCGCTGCGTTCACTGTCGCTAGTGAACTTCCTGCGATGATGGAGATTTAGAAATGAAAAAGCTTCTTATTATGATGGTGGTTTTGTTATGATGGTAATCCGCCGCAAATGCGGCCAAGCCTTTCATATCGGCGATAATGTGCGCATTAGCGTACAAGAAATTCAAAACGGTACGCATGTCCGCTTCGGCATCGAAGCGCCGATTGATATTCCGGTGCACCGTCTGGAAATTTACGAACGCATTCAGGAAGAAAACCGCGCTTCTAGTAGCGGCGATGCCCTGAAATGGCTAAACGGAGCTTCGTCATGAAACATCTGCAACTCGCCACTACCGAACAAGCTGAAAGCTGCAATGCTTTCTATTTCCCGCAGGGCATGACCGGCTTCCCGGAAGCAACGAATTTTGCCTTCATTTACGACGGCAGCGGCGATATCGTTTGCATGCAGTCGGTGGATTGCCCGGAATTGGCCTTTCTGCTCACCCCGTGGGATGAAAAACGCCTCGGAACTCAACCCCCACTGACAGAAGAACAGCGACAATGCCTGCAACTGGATGCCGACCAAACACCGTTCTGGATGTTGGTACTCAATCCGTTTGCCAATAAATCATGGGTTACCGCCAATCTGCAAGCACCAGTGGCTATCAATGTCGAAGCACGCACCGGCATGCAATGCATCCGTTGCGACTCGGATTTGGAATTGCGCTACAACTGGATGCCACAACCCGCTCAAACCGCCTGATTCAAACCACTTCCAAGCTGCCGTTCCTTGCCTCGCGGTAATAATCAGCGCATTCTGGAGACTGATTAGCTGGCACAGGAGAAAATCATGAACCGATGGCTTGCAGGATTATCCCTTGTCGCACTGATTTCGCTAACCGCATGGCTGTTTCCTGCGGCAAATGCACTTGCCGACACAGCACTGCAACGGGTCGGCACACTGAACTGCAAAACCATCCCGCATTCCGGGCTGAATCTGCTGATTCACTCGACCAAAGGCGTGCGCTGCACATTCACCCCTTCCGCCAACAGCCCGGTCGAACACTACAAGGGCGAAACCGGCATCGGCTTCGGTTTGGACGTAAATATCAACCACAGCGACAGTACCAGCTATGCAGTTCTAGCCAAACATTTCAAAGCCGGAACGCATCAACTGGCGGGTAAATACGAAGGCGCTGCAGCAGGCGGCAGCTTCGGCCTTGCCGTCGGCGACAGCGCCCCAATCAGCAAAACCGACCACAGTATCTCCCTGCAACCGGTCACCGCAAAAACCGGCGGCATCGGCGTCGCCGCTGGGTTTACCTATCTCTATCTGCAAGCGGATAGCCCATAACACCGCAACCAAACGCACCGCCACTCGCTAATTCTATAAATCATAGTCCGTAATGCTGGATAGGCGGGGCATTTCCTGCTGCAATACGGATATGCAACACAATCACCCTTCGCGCTGGCGACAACATCTGACCCTCGATCTGCCGCAAACGGATGAAAATCCGCTGTGGCTGCATGCCTGTTCGGTCGGCGAGGTGGCATCGGTTGCACCGCTCATCGAAGCTTTGCTGAAAAAGAAACTGCCGATTCATTTGACGGTGGTCACCGATACCGGCTTCGCGCATGCGCAAAAAGCATTCGGCGAGCGCATCAGCATCGCCTACCTGCCGTGGGATATTCCCGGTCTGATGCGGCGCATGATTGCGCATCTGAACCCGCGTCTGCTGCTGCTCACCGAAACCGAATTCTGGCCGGGCATGCTGAACACCTGCCGCCGACGCAAGATTCCGGTTGTCGGCATCAACACACGCATTTCCGACCGCTCGTTTCCGCGTTACCGGGCCAGTCGATGGCTATGGAAATACTGGCTGAGCGCGGTATCGCTGTTTTTACCGGCCAGCGATACCGATGGCCAGCGATTAGCAGCGCTGGGCGTCGAAAAAACGTGTATTCGCGCCGTCGGTCACCTGAAATATGCGGTTCGTGCGCCCGAAGTGGATAGCGATAGCCTGCGCCGCCGTCTTGATGCGAGCGGCAATCGTCCGATATTGCTGGCCGCCAGTACGCATGAGGATGAAGAGGCGCAATTATGCCGCATGTTCAGCGGCTGGAAAAAACACGCGCCAGATTTACTGCTGGTCGTCGTACCGAGGCACCCGCAACGCTTCGATGCTGTTGCCGAAACGATTGCGGCGCAGGGTTTGCGGTTAAATCGCTGGTCTGCCGGGGAAACACATGCCGCAGCATCGGCAAACGACATCTCGGATGTGTTGCTGGTCGATGAAATGGGTGTGTTGAGCGGCCTGTATAGCGTTGCCGATATTGTTGTTATCGGCGGCAGCCTGATTACGCACGGCGGTCAGAACCCGCTGGAAGCCGCCGTATGCGGTCGCGGCGTGCTTACCGGCCCGCATATGCATAATTTCCGCGATATTATGCGCGATTTATTGCAAGCAGGCGGCGCTGTGCAATGCCGCGATGCGCAAGAAGTCGATGCCGCCGTGCTGCGTTTCCTCCAACACCCGCACGAATTGCGCGAATTGCACAAGCATGCTGCCGCCATGATGCAAGATAAGGGCGGTATCATCGAACGCATGCTCAAACAAATCCAACCGTGGTTGAATGCATGAGTATCGTTAACCGAATCGAAGCCATGTGGTGGAAAAAAAAGCGCCCGCCTGCACTGCTGCGCGGGTTGAGCTATGCCTATGCAATCATCAATCAATTCAACCTCGCATGCCGCAAGTCACGCGCGATTGAGCCGTCCGTACCGCTGATTTCCGTCGGCAATATCACCGTCGGCGGCAGCGGCAAAACCCCGTTTGTAATCTGGCTGTGCAAGGAGCTTCAGCAACGCGCTTACAAACCGGTCGTGCTGTGTCGCGGCGATGGCGGCAAACTCAAACAAGCCAAACGCATTGAAGACCAAGATTCGGCCTGCGAAGTCGGCGACGAAGCGCTGCTGATCGCACAATCGTGCAGTGCGCCGGTCATCGCCGGACGTGATCGCGTTGCTGGCTGCCGCATGGCTGAAAAACTTGGCGATGTGATTGTTCTCGACGACGGCTTGCAATACCGGCAGCTAAAACGTCACTGCGATATTGTGCTGATTCCCGACGTAGGCATCGGCAACGCTTATCAGCTGCCGGCCGGGCCGCTGCGCGAACCGCTTGATGCGCTGCAACGCGCCGATTTAATCGTGCGCAGTGGAACTTGCGGCGATGAAAACCACATTGCCCCCCTGCCCTTGCATAAAAAAGCACTGCGCGAATGGACATGGTGCAGCAGGAGCCAAAAAATTCGCCAGATATGCGGCCCTGAAACTGCGAAACCCGAATGCTGTCTGGCAGTCGCCGGCATTGCCCGGCCAGAACGCTTTGTGCAAAGCGCCAGACAACTGCTTGCGGTGAAAAAAGACATGCTGTTTGCCGATCATCATCGGTATACGGCAGATGATATATCGCGCATGCTGGCCTGCAATCTGCCTGTGCTGTGTAGCGAAAAGGATGCTGTCAAAATCCTGCCGCTATGGCCGCAAGAACAGTCGCTATGGGTATTGCCCATCGCGGGAGAAGGCGAGCAAGGCTTGCCGGAAGCCATCATCAAGACCATGCTTAGCCACCAAAAATGATATGAGGGACTATTTTGACGTTCCACGGGGTTTGATTACATGCTGGATAAACAATTAATGGCGATTCTCGCCTGCCCGCAATGCAAAGGCAAAGTAGCATACAACGATGCAAAAGACGGGTTAGTCTGCAAAAGCTGCAAGCTCGAATATCCCATTCGCGACGATATTCCGGTCATGCTCGTTGACGAGGCGAAATCGTCCGCCGATTGAATGGATAGCATCAAAACCGCCCTGATATGGGGTGTTTTCTACTTTATCAGGCTGATTCCGGTGCGTCTTGCCGGTGCAATCGGTGCCGGTTTGGGGCGCACAGCGTTTTACATCGATGCCCGCCACCGCAGCATTTCAATCCGCAACCTCACCCGTATTTATCCACAACAAACACGCGCTTGGCGTCGTCGGATTGCCCGCGAATCGCTTGCCGAACTGGGCCGCAATGCCTTTGAAATTCCGCATGTTTATCTGCGTTCAAAAGCCTTTCTGCTGTCGCGCGTCAACGTACACGGGCAACAGGAATTTAGCGCCGCACTGCAAAAAACTGGTGTTTTCGGCGTTGCCATGCATCACGGCAACTGGGAATTGGGCAGCCTGATGGTTTCCGCACTCGATTATCCCTGCGATCTGATGTACCGGCCACTCCGCCAAGCATGGCAGGAGATGTTTTTACGCAAACTTCGTCAACGTTTCGGCGCACGCATGCGTTCGCGGCGCGACGGCCTGCGCTGGCTGGCGCGCATCAAATCGACAAAAGCCTGCGTCGGCGTGCTCATCGATCAGCACATCGGCGAAGGCGTTCCCATTCCGTTTATGGGGCATCTGGCCAATACCACCCATTTACCCGCTAAACTGGCGCTGCGCCACGCTATTCCGATGTATGCCATCACGCTGGAACGCATTGGCCGGACATTCCGCTTCAATATGCGTTTCAGTGAAATTCCGCGCCCCGAATTATCCGGCATTGGCGAGCAGGATGCGCGTCGTTTTATGCTTCCGGCCCATCATGTGTTTGAACCGCTCATCAATCAACGTCCGGAAACATGGCTATGGAGCCACCAGCGCTGGAAACTGCTCGAAGAACACAACAAAGACATCACCGAAGTGGTTTATGGCACGCCATAAATCCATCAGCAAAGCGCGCTGGCTGGCCTCGCAGAAATGCATCGCCGAAATCTGGCAACAGGAAAACCTGCTGGCGCGGGAATTGCAGCGTATCGACCGCTGTTATGCACCGCTGCTTGAGCAACACTACCCAAAGATCGACGAACATACGCGCATACTGGAGATGTTTTGCGGCACGGTCTGCGCCGCACAAATCATCAAAAAAGGCAAAAAAACCTACCTCGATCCACAATTGGACGAATACCGCCGCATGCATCCCGGCAAACTGCCCAAAGGCACGCATTTATCGGTCCCCGCCGAAAAAGTTCCGCATCCCGATCAAGCATTTGACATTATTCTTTGTTTTAACGGCTTGGATCAGGCGCTGAACCCCGAGCTTTTTCTCAACGAAATGGAACGCTTACTGAGCACCGACGGCATACTGATTATCGGTTTGACGGTGCTGCCCGAAGCCATCGTGCGGCTGCGCTACTTTTGCGAACGCTTTGTCGGCATCTTGCGCGACGAAACCCATCCCTATTCCTATTCCCTGTCTGCCGCTTGCCGCGCCTTATCGCGCCACTTCGATATCATCGAGCAAGTGCGCATCCCGGAAAGGTGCGTTGCGGAATCACGTGCGATGAGCAGCGAATACGCACTGGTTTGCCGCCGCAAAACAAACGCTGCGGATTGTACTCAAACGTGATTTCCCGTCCCCAACTCCACCCCGAACATCTTGTTATTCAAGCACCCAACTGGCTGGGCGATGCGGTCATGGCACAACCGGCAATGCGTGCCTTTATGCTCGAACTACGCCCGCAACGCACCTCCATCACCGGCTTGCCGTGGCTGGCCGATGTTCTGCCGTGGTTTGACCTGCCGGAAAGCGAATATGCCGCAAAAAACACAGGCGGCGACGTTCACATTCTATTTCCCAACAGCTTTCGCGCCGCTTGGCAGGCTTTGCTTAACGGCTCAAAACAAAGAATCGGCTACAGCGGTCAATGGCGCAGTCTATTGCTCACCCATGCTATCAAACCGCGCTTCGACATGGATAGCGAACACCACCGTTATTATTACAACGATTTGGCGATTCAAAACGGCATCGATGTGGCGCAACCGGAAGTGCAATTGCGCTGCGCCCAAGCGAACGTACTTGCCGGGCAAGCTTGGCTAGCGAATAAAGGCTTGGATACGCAAAAAACACTGTGTATCGCACCCGGCGCGCAATTCGGCAGCGCCAAACGTTATCCGGCGGAGCGCTGGGCCAAGGTTGTCGAAATCCTCTCCGCACACGATTATCACATCGTCGCCCTTGGAACCCGTGAAGAACGCGATATTGCCGCGCAAAGCCTCGAAGCATGCAGCAGCCCGGCCCACAACAGCGCCGGTGAAACCTCGCTAAATACCTGCCTGCAACTGCTCGCCGCCAGTCGCGGCCTGCTATGCAACGATTCGGGCCTGATGCATTTCGCCGCCGGTTTGGGCAAACCGGTCGTCGCCGTATTCGGGGCCACCGATCCGCAGCGAACGATGCCTTCCGGTGCGGACGTGCAACTCATCTACCATCCGGCGGATTGCAGCCCGTGCCTGCAACGCGAATGCAGCGTCGCCGGGCAGCCGTGCATGCAAAATGTGCGGCCCGAAGAGATCGCACAAGTTTTTCTTGATAAACTTTCCGGCAATCCCCACTCGAAAAGCAAACAAACGACGGCAAATAACGCGCCGTGAAGCTGCTCATCGTCAAATTATCGGCCTTCGGCGATATTATTCACGCCCTACCGGCGCTGGACGACCTGCTTGCCCGGCCGGAAATCGAAGAAGTTCACTGGCTGGTGGATCGGCGCTATGCCTTTGTCACGGAAATATTCCCGCCGCAAGTGCGGGTGCATCAAATCGATTTGCGCGGAAAACACCCGCTACGCAGCGCATGGCAAGCGATTCGCAGGCTTAGAAGCGAGCATTTCGATGTGGTTGTGGATTTGCAGGGCTTGATGAAATCGGCGCTGATTGCCTATCTCGTTCACCCGCATGTTTACGGCATGGATGTGCATCATCTACGCGAGAAAATCAGCCGTTATCTGCTGCGCCCGGTTAGTTTTCATCCCGATGAACGGCATGTTGTGCAACAATACCGGAAAGTAGCTGCCGCAGCGTTTGACGATGCATCGGAAATACAGGCCTACGCGCCGCCGCACATTGCAAACGCGGCATTATTGGAATCGCCCATCGACATGCTGCTCACGCATTGGAAAATCGGCACAAAAAAATACGTCTGGCTGCATTTAGGCGGCGGCTGGACGACCAAACAACTGCCGCAGGCAACTTGGCAGCAGATTGCCAAGGGTATCGACGATGCCGGATTAGTCCCGATTCTCGGCTGGGGCAATGCACAGGAAAAGCAACTGGCCGTTAAGGTAAAACAGCATGTTCCAGCATCCTTACTGCCCGAAGAACGCCTCCATATGCCTGCTTTGTGTGCGCTTCTCGCGCAAGCTGCAGCCGTGGTCGGCCCGGATACCGGTGTTGTGCATTTGGCCGCTGCACTGGGCACACCTACAGTCAGTTTCTGGGGGCCGTCGGCCAGTTGGCGCTCGGCCCCGCTCGGCCCGATGCACCGGCATATCGAATCGAGTCCGACTTGCGGCCCCTGCTTCAAACGCGAATGCGCTGCATTTATCTGCATGGATATGATTAAAGCGGACGCTATACTTTCGGCCATCCATGATGTGTCTGCGACCCCGTAAAATTCATCGCTTCGTTGTTCTGTCGTTCATCTGGCTGATGCCAACGCTTGGCACAGCACAGGAAGCGCCCGATCACTGCATGCCGTTTGCCGGTGAACGCCTGTTATTCAGCGTCGGTTGGGAGTTTATTAATGCCGGAACTGCCGATATGCGTATCGAAACCGATGCCGCCGGATACCGGGTTATTTCGCACGGAACCAGCAATAAATTTCTCGATGTGTTTCATAAAGTACGCGATACCATCACCTCGGTCGGCACCTGCCAAAACGGTAAATTGCAAAGCAGCGAATTCAATGTCGAGCAGCACGAAGGGCATTATCACTCCAGCAAACAGGTGCGCTTCCTGTGGCAGAAAAACAAAGCCACCCACACCCAAAACGGAAAAACCGACAGCTACGATGTCGAGGCCGGTCACCTGAACGCCATCGACGCCTTTTTCCGGGTGCGCAAAATGGATTTGCAACCGGGCATGAACATGCGCATCCCGATTTTCGATTCGCGTAAAAAATACGAATTGTTGGTCGAAGTGCAAAAAAGAGTCAAACTTCGCGCCCCGTGGGGAAAATCGGTGGACTGCCTGATTATCGTTCCCAAACTGAAAACCAAGGGTATTTTCTCCAGCAAAGGAACCGTCAAACTGTGGCTGACCGACGATGCCCGGCATATCCCGCTGAAAATGACCGCCAAAGTTAAAATCGGCCGTATCGTCGCCCGCCTGCAAAAGTACAGCCAACAATAGCCAAAGCCTTTTCAGTTTGTGTTTAACGGGTGGCCTAAGTAACATCGCTATTGTTACGCATCTCAGGAGACAAACATACGCACTCATGTCGAATAATCCGTCGCCTAAACCCGCTGCCATTGCTGTGATTGTCTCCACCTATAAATCACCGCAACTGCTGCGCAAAACTCTCGCCGCGTATGCGCGTCAAAGCGATACGCATTTCAGTATTTATATTGCCGACGACGGTTCGGGTTCCGAAATCAAACAAGTTATTGATGCTTTCCGTGCGCAATATCCCATTGCAATTAAGCATCTGTGGCATGCCGACAACGGCTATCGGCGTGCGGAAATTATCAATCGCGCCATCGCCGCCGTACACGAGCCGTACATCCTGCTGACCGATGCCGATTGCGTACCGCTGCCGGAGATGATTGCCAGCCACCGCGCCGTCGCCGAACAGGGTGTGTTCATCCGTGGCAGCCGTATTCTGCTCAGCGAAAAAATTACGCAGCAAATATGCCAACAAAGCGAATGGGATGTAGCCTTGCCCGCATGGACATGGATGCAATGGCGGCTGCGCGGCCATATCAACAGGCTGTTTCCCTTGTTGCTGCCGCTCGGCACATCGTCGCCAAGTCAGAAACTGCCCGGCATTCGCGGCTGTCATTTTGCCTTCTGGAAAGACGATATGCTTAAAATCAACGGCTTCGACAGCAGCTACCAAGGCTGGGGACGGGAAGATTCGGATTTAGCTGCGCGCCTTTTTCATGCCGGCATTCAACGCAAAGACCTGCGCGGCATGCCGGTACTGCATTTGTGGCATCCTGAAGCCAGCCGCAATCAATTGGCAAAAAACGACGAGCTTTTGCAAACATGCCTTGATGAAAAACGCATTCGCGCCTGCAAAGGCATCGCCGAACTGGATGCCGTCCATGAATAAAATATCCGTTTTCATCCCCGTCCTCAACGAAGAAGATAAAATCGCCAATGCGCTGGAAAGCGTGGCATGGGCGGATGAAATCGTTGTCGTCGATACCGGCTGCACCGACCGCACCGTCGATATCGCCCAACAATACAACTGCCGCATCGAACGCCTCACCTTCACCGGCTTCGGCAATCTGCGCAATGCCTCGGTTTCGCTGTGCAAACACGACTGGATATTGAGCATCGATGCCGACGAGCGGGTAACACCTGAATTAAAAGAAGAAATTTCCGCTGTTCTCGCCGACGACGAGGCACTGGAAACGTATTTCATCCCGCGTCGCAATTTCTTCATGGGCCGCTGGATCAAGCACTGCGGCTGGTATCCCGATTATTGCCAACCCAAGCTATTCCGCAAAGGCGCGCTCACCTACCACGACGATGCGGTGCACGAAGGCTTCGATATTCATGGCCGCCTCGGCTATTTAAAATCCGATGTGCTGCACTATTCGTTCCGCGATTTGTCGCAAATCATCGCCAAAATGGACCGCTATTCGAGCCTCGGCGCACAAAAAATGGCCGAACAGGGCAAGAAAACATCGATGGCCTCCGCCCTGCTGCACGGTATCGGTGCTTTTTTGCGTATTTATGTTCTAAAACGCGGCTTTCTCGACGGCTGGGCAGGCTTTGTTATCGCCTTGGGCAATTTCGAAGGCACGTTCTACCGCTACGCCAAACTAGCCCTGCGCCAACACCCGGAAAAAGACTGATTGAGGGCTGCGCTCCTTTTCTGCAAGGATGGGTTCCTCTCCGGATAACAAAGAAACATCCTCATCGCTTAATTGTTCCTTCGCGTACAGCTTGCCGCCCAAGCGTTAGCGCAATACCTCCGAGAATGGCATCGAAATGAACGGCGCGGCACGCGCTTGGAACATCGACGATGTTCGCAAGCTCGGCGAAGTATATGAAACATGGAACGGACGAAAAATCATCGTTCGTTACCGCAATGAATCGGTAAGCATCAGCGATCAGGCAAGCGGAGAATCACTCAACGGCGTGGTACTCTACTGGTTCGCCTAGGTGGCATTTCACCCGCAAACCAGCCTCTTCACACCGCGTCAATTTGTAATTCTCGCCGCCAAAAGCCCACGCAAGCTGCCGTCCGGGGCAGGTGAGAATCCACGCACACGCGGCCCGGAAACGGCAATCACCGGCTCGTACCACAGCGGGATATACACCTGATCGGCAGCCATACGCCGCTGCACACGCGCATACAAATCCACCTGTTCATCACGATTTTCGCTTTGTGCCGCCGCATCCAGCCAGCTATCGACCTCGGCATCGGCATAACGGCCACGGTTCGCGCCCTTCGGCGGCCACATGCTTGAATGAAGAATCCAGCGGTAAATATCCGGATCGACAATAC
This sequence comes from Zetaproteobacteria bacterium, assembly GCA_021545645.1. Classification (GTDB taxonomy): domain Bacteria; phylum Pseudomonadota; class Zetaproteobacteria; order Mariprofundales; family Mariprofundaceae; genus UBA1543. The sequence goes on from JAJRWP010000171.1 coordinate 20,000, forward strand.
CCACCCAGGCCAAGGAGAACACCTGAAAATCGCCACGCTTGATGCGCGCATAAAAACCGCCCCACTCCAGCGATTCGACATGCACATCGACGCCGACATCGCGCCACATGGCAGCAATGGCACTGGCCAAACGCAGACGCGCCGGATCGGTGCTGGTACGGTAATTCAATCTGAATCGAATACCGTCCGCGCCGCGTTTTAATCCGGCCGCATCAAGCAATGCATTGGCAGCCTTCGGATCGAACGGCGTGACCGGCAATTGCGCCGCCGCCCAATGCCCCGATGTCAGCACAGTCTCGCCCAACTTTGGCAAATCGGCATACAGCGCCTTTTTTAGCCGTGCGCGATCCAAGGCCAACGCCAAGGCATGACGGACACGCACATCTTTCAGAGTATCGTCGTGCAGATTCATGCCGATATAGGAGAATGTCGTTGAAGGACGCGTGGCGATATGCAATTGCCTTTGTTTTTTTAGATAAACCAGCAAATGCGGTGGTAAATCGTTCTCGGTGAAATCCACTTCGCCGCGCGCCAGTTTCAGGCAACGCGTTACCGGGTCTTTGACGGTAATAAAACGGAAACTGCGAATTTTGTCGTCCTGCACTTGCTTAACCCGCTGCAAAACCAATCCGCGCCCATCCCAAGAAGCCACACGACAAGCCCCGCAACCGATAATAGCGCGCACCTGATTGCCTTTTGCCGCCACATCGGCAGGCAAAATACCGATGGATAAACGGGTGAGTAGCGATGCATCGGCATGCTTCAAATGAATAATTAAATCGCGCGCATTGAGTGCTTCGACCCGTTCAATCGCCGCAAAACCGGCGCGCAGCGGACTGGCTGTTTTTGTATCGAGAATGGAAAGCAGCGTTGCCGCCACATCGTTTGCCGTCACCGCTCGCCCGTCGTGAAACTTCAAGCCTGCACGCAAATGAAACCGCCAAGTCAGCGCATCGGGATGCGTCCATGATTCCGCCGCATCCCCGACTGGCTCGAAATGTTCGTCCAAACGCAGCAGGCCGCGATGCACCAGCTCCTGCACACGATGCGAGGCGGCATCGGTGGAAAAACGCGGGTCCAAACTCATCACCGATTGCGCCAAGGCCACGCGCAATTCGCCGGATTCGGGGTGTTGCTGCGTGCAGCCTGCGGCAATTAGGCCGACCATAAAACACAATGCGATATGGCGTAATCTTGTCATCGGCCCCACCAACTCATCGCCTCCACATGCCCACTGAACGGAAAGAGATCGAAAGCACGCAAGGCGCGCAGCCGATAACCCTGCGCATGCAATGCCGCCGCATCGCGTGCCCCGGAAGCAATATCGCAATTAATCATAACAATCGTCTCCGGCAGCAAGCGCCCGATATTGCGGCATACTGCTTTCGCACCCTTGCGCGGCGCATCAAGGATCAACACATCTGCTCCCGCATAATCCTCGACCTTGAAATCCACGAACAAGTTCACCGCCGTAAAATGCGCCGTCACCCCCAGCATCCGCGCATTGTATGCCGCCTGCCGAATACTGGCCGCCGCCATATCCGCAGCATACACTTCAGCAGCTGCTTCGGAACCCGATTCGACGCCCCTTTGAGCATTCACTGCCACAGCCAGCGGCAACGACAAATTACCGATACCGCAAAACAAATCCACAATGTGCCGCGCATGGCCCGCCCAAGCCTGCAATTGCCGCAACACCTGCTGATTGCCAACGTCCTGCCCCTGCACAAAATCATCGGGGCCGACAGCCAAATCCACCCACCGTTCACCCGCCGGAACACGATCATGTAAGGTGCGCACCGGTTTCTTTAACGCACGAATACCCTGCGGCCCGCGCCACCAAGCTTGCACAGTTTCATTTTCCTTCAGCACGGCCAAACAAGCATGCAGGCTTTCAACATCCGCATCCGCCTTCTGCGATTCGAAAATCACATGCATGCCATCGTGCAAACGAATCATCTGCACTGCATGCACATCTTCCGGCAACAATTTCTCGATGCGCAAACGCAAGTCATCCATCTGCGCATGCACGATCATACAATGTGTTGAACGCACCACGGCATGACTGGCACGGGCGCGAAAACCGAGAAATACCCCTGCATCGTCTTCACCGCGATGCCAGCGCGCCCGCCGCCGACTGCCCGGCTCCGGCAATCCGTCAATCGCAATCCATTGGCTATTGGCATCGAAAAAAGCATCGAACGCATCGCGCAGCCAAGACGATTTAAGTGCTGCATGCGCCGCCGCATCCAGATATTGCAACGCGCACCCACCGCAAGCAGCAGCAACGTCGCAAGGCGCTTGCACCCGTTGATCGGATGCTTTAACAATAGATTCAAGCACCGCGCGTTGCGCGCCGCGCCGTTTTTCCGTCTTCCGCACGTTCAAAACATCGCCCGGCACAGCATTGGCCACCAACAGCGTTTGCTCTGCACAACGAACCACCGCCTCGCCACCGGGCAGCAACCGCTCGACCACACCCTGCTGAAACTGTGTTTCCATGCTGTCAGGCATCGGACAAGCCCAGCGCATGCAGGCGGTTAAAAGACCCCAGATAATCCGGAACCGTCACATCCACATCCTTGCTCTGCACACTGATTTTGAATAAATCGCCCATACCTTGCGGCATCAACATGCGCTTGGCTTCCGCCATAATCGCCGCACTTTCGGCATTCCCCTGTGCTACCGCCTGCTGAATATATGCCTGCACCGACGGACTCTGCGCCAACCACGCACCTTGCACCATCCAACAATTCATCGCCAATCCGGCATCCAGACCCGCCCGCCCCAAGGCGGTAAAATCGATATGCGCAGTAATATCGCGGCTACCCGGATCGCTGAGCACATCCGACGTCACCTGATGCTGCAAATGCGCCAGCAATGTCCCTTCGATGCGTTGCGGGCGATAATATTCGGATTGCGCATACCCGTAATCGACGCAAAACAACAAACCGCGCTGCATAATCCGGCCAACCTCGCCCTGCCATTCGCCGAGATGCGGATTCCATTCGCTGATATAACCATCCGCCCATGCATTCACGATATTCGTATCAATCAACGGCATGTCAGCCGCCGATATTGCACATTCGCTTTCTTGCCAGATGAAATCGCCCGCCGCATTCAAACCAACCCCGCGCTCGCGCATCGCACCGCCGCGCCGAACAAAACAGCGCACCGGAAATGCATCGGGAAGCTCGTTACAGAAAAATAGCAGGTTTTCCTCAGTCGGCACATCATTCAATTCGGCAAACTGCACAACATTCACACCACGCTCAGCATAAACAAGCGCCTGTCGCGTCCGCATATGCGCACTTTTTTCCACCGCCAACACCTGTGTCGGCATGGTGATATTTCTCTCCTGCAATCGTTGCAAAACATCGCAAAGCAAACGCCCTTCGCCGCCGCCTTGCTCCAAAACCGCCCAATCATCGGGGCGACCAAGCTGCTGCCATCCCCAAGCGATTAAATCACTGATTCCCAAAGCCAACCACGGGCCGACATCCGCACCGGTAATGAAATCGCCATCCTTGCCAAACACCTTGGCCGATTCGTAATAACCGCGACCGGGCGCATATAATGCCGCCTGCATAAATGCCGCAAAAGACAACCAGCCACCCCGCTGCTTAATATCTTGGCGAATCTCTTCGCTTAATGTTTCTGCCATGGTTGACGCCGCCCCCTGTATGTCGCTACCGTATGCGCCATTATATTACACAAGCGAGGCATGATAAATGGCATCCGAACACATCACCCATGTTAGTGACGACAGCTTTGAAAGCGACGTCCTGAAAGCTTCCGGTCCGGTACTGGTTGATTTCTGGGCCCCTTGGTGCGGTCCGTGCAAGCAAATCGCCCCTATTCTCGATGAAGTTTCTGAAGAAATGCAGGGTAAAATCACCATCGCTAAAATTAATATCGATGATAATCCGAACACACCCGGCAAATACGGCGTGCGCGGCATTCCGACGCTGATGCTTTTCCGCGACGGCAATGTGCAGGGAACCAAGGTCGGGGCCATCAACAAGGCCAAACTTGAGGAACTGATCAACGAACATCTCGACTGAATATCATTCGATAGCAAGGTAAAATCCGGGGCGTTTAACGCCCCGTTTTTATTGCTACCAACAAAAACCAGTTAAGCCGCCTCGGCCAACAAACGATTCATCATCATTTCCGCCTGCCCTGCATAAGCGCCGCCGAAAAGATTGGCGTGATTCAAAATATGATAGAGATTGTATAAGGTTTTGCGCATTTTATAGCCTTCATCAAGCGGCCAAGCCTCGTTATAAGCAGCATAAACCTCCTCTGGAAAACCGCCGAAAAGCTCCGTCATCGCCAAATCCGCTTCACGATCGCCGTAATAAACCGCCGGATCGAATAAAACCGGCGCACCATGCTCATCCACCGCCCAATTGCCGCCCCATAAATCGCCGTGTAATAAGCTGGCAGATGGATGATGCCTGCCCAGCAACACATCCATCTTTTCCATCAAACGCTGGCCCTTGACTTGCAAAGCACCCGTAAAACCATTGGCCGCTGCCAATTCAAGTTGAAAGCCAAGCCGGTGTTTTTTCCAGAATCCGCACCAATCGTCATCCGCCATATTGATTTGCGGCGTCGCACCGATGGTATTATCGCGATGCCAACCGTATTGCCCCGCCATTTTCTCTGCCTCTGCCGAATGCTTGTGCAACATCGCCAGTTGCCGACCAAGGCGTTCGGCGGAATCGGCAGACGCACGACCAAGATTCAGCCACTCACAAACCAGAAATGCAGTATGATCCACCTCGCCGTGGCATACCGGGCGGGAGATACGCAGCGCATTTGTTGCCGCCAACGCCTGCAAGCCTGCGCTCTCGGCAGCAAACATATCGGCGTGTTTATTATTATTGATTTTAACGAAATAACTGCGCCCGCCACCATCGATTCGCCATGCCTGACTGATGCTTCCACCGCCGACCGGGCTGCGCTTTTCACTGTAAAATGTTTCATTATAAAGGGGTGTTTCGCTGTCACGGATATGTTGCTCAATGCAGCGCCAAAGCAAATCGCTCAAAATACCGTCAATCGGCTCACATCTGAATCGAATTCGACCGCCGATGCCGCCAAGCATACGAGACATAAGCACGCCAAGCGATATGTACGGTAAAATAGGCAAGCGCTCCCAGAATCAAACCGCAAACAAGACTGCCGAGCAAAAAAGGTTCCCAATTATTGGATAACTGATCGCTAAACCACGCCCAATTGGCTTCGAAATGAAAGCCCTCGTCATCGGGCATGCCGAGCATCCATTCACCGACTTCATGGGTAAAATAAAAAATCGGCGGCATGGTCAGCGGATTGGTAATCCACACCAATGCCACCGATATGGGAATATTGACCCGAAAAAAAACAGCCATCGCCGCCGCAATGACCATTTGAAACGGCAGTGGAATAAAAGCGCATAAAATACCGATAAAAAACGCCCCGGCGACCGAATGCCGATTCAGATGCCAGAGCGCCGGATTGTGCAGGCAGGTTCCGAAAAAACGTAAACACTTTTGCTCACGGATTTTCTTGTGATCCGGCATGTAGCGTTGGATAAACTTTCGCGGCATCGTTGTATCATGCAACGCTTGGACACATCAGGCAATCACCGATTGCAAAAAGCCCCTGAAACATACTCAATCCATGCGCGGAAATACCGGCGCAGGCTTGCCGCAAACGTGCCCCTCGGACAGCAAACCCCAACCGCCAGAATCGGCCAGTGATAAGCTCTCAACACGAATATCCGCATTCATAATCTGTGCCAGCATCAACGAACATTTCTCCGGCATAAACGGCGAAAGCTGCAACACAATCAGGCGCAAGGATTCAATCAGATGATACAACACCGTCGCCAAACGCAGATGATCGCCCTGCTTGAACAGCGCCCACGGCGCATTTTCCTCGACATAACGATTGCCA
>JAJRWP010000172.1 GCA_021545645.1 Zetaproteobacteria bacterium
AACCCGCATTGCCGAATTTTCACCGCTGCTGCCCTGCATAGCCACAGCGATGTGACCCTGGATAGCGAACAAGCACACTACCTGCGCAGCGTTATGCGCCTTACCGCCGGTTCACACATCACCTTATTCAACGGCCACGGCGGCGAATTCGATGCCGAGATCACCTGCTTGGATAAAACCGGCGCTTATTGTGCACTCAGCGCATTCCACGATGTCGATCGCGAAATGGCCTGCCCGGTGCATATCATTCAGGCGGCCTGCCGCAGCGAAAAAATAGAGCATGTGCTGCAAAAAGGTACAGAACTCGGCGCTGCCCGCTTCACCATCGTGCGCAGCGAACGCTCGTCGCTAAAACTCAGCGGCAGCAAACTAAATTCACGTCTCAAACGCTGGCAAAAAATCATCGTCGAAGCCGCCGAGCAAAGCGGCAGAACGCGCCTGCCGGAAATCGCATGGTGCGATTCATTGACTGATATTCCGGCGGCTGCGGAAATTACGGCAACAGAATTGGCATTTGTTTTACATCCAGAAGCAGCCACGCCGTGGTCGGAACTGCGCGATGAATTAAAGGCAGCTACTGCCATCAGTTTGGCCATCGGCCCGGAAGGCGGATTCAGTCCACGCGATTTGCAAACGCTGACAAACGGCGGATTTCTCCCGCTTTGCTTCGGGCCGCGTATCATGCGCAGCGAAACAGCGGCCCCGGCATTGCTCGCCGCACTTACCGCCATCGCCTGAAAAAACCCTCTCGATTATCGCGCCGGACCACACATACGGCATGATTTTCCACACTTCAAATGCGTCATCATGCTGCTACACTTCGCCGCGCCCGCAGCAGTGCGGGGTAAATATACGCCGATGTAGCTCAGCTGGTAGAGCAGCTCACTCGTAATGAGCAGGTCGTCCGTTCAAATCGGATCATCGGCTCCAGTTATCACTTCCGGCGGCACGTTCTCCCCCCCCCTTTTTTTAACGTGCCGCCGGTCCTTTCCAGCAAAACCCAAAATTTTCAGAACAGATAAAACAGACACACCTGAGCTTACGACTGCAATCTATTCACCTGCTGCAAGCGTTTTAGATAACCAGGATCGACTGCGGCCAGCGGCAGGCGAACACGGAAAGTCGTGCCGCGCCCGACAACACTTTCCACTTCAATCACCCCGTCGTGCGCTTCGACAATGCGCTTGCAAATCGCCAGCCCCAAACCCGCGCCGCCAGCCTCGCGGCAACGCGCCTCGTCGGAGCGGTAAAAACGATCGAAAATATGCGCCAAATGCTGCTCACCGATGCCCGGCCCTTCGTCGCGCACCTCAATCACTGCCATATTTTCTTCGCTAAAAGCATGCAAATAAACCGCCGAATTTGCCGGTGCATATTTGTAGGCATTATTCATCAAATTGAACAATACCCGGCTCAAACGATGTTCATCGCCAATCACAGTTAAACCATCGGCCACCTGCATATCCAGACGCACATCCTTGCTCGACAGCAATACCAGATGATGTTGCCCGGCCTCTTCGACCAGCAGGCTCAAGTCCACTTCGTCGCGTGCCAATTCAAGCAAACCGGCATCGGCGCGCGCCAAGGTCAGCAGGCCATCGACAATGCGCTGCATGCGGTCGATAATATCAATCTGCTGGCGCAACACCTCTTCATAATCCTTCGGGCGGCGTTTGCGCAAAAGCGCCACTTCGATTTCACCGCGCATAATGGTCAACGGAATGCGCAATTCGTGCGAGGCATCGGCGGTAAAGCGTTTTTGCGCCTGAATATTCGATTCGAGATCGCCAAACATCTTGTTCAGGGTGCGCATCAAGCGGCGGATTTCACGATCGCGGCTGGTCATCGCCACCCGGCAGGAAAGATCGCCAGCGGCAAAACGCGTCGCCGCTTCGCCGATTTCATCCATCGGCTTGAGCGCCCGCCGCGCCATCACATAACCCGCATAACCACTGACCAGCATCGACAGCAAACCAAGCAAGCCGCCAATCAGATACAACAATTCAAAGAATGAATGAATTTCGCCGGTACTGCGCCCGAGCATCAGCACCGCAACAACGCGTCCGGCACGATGCACCGGCATGGCAATCACCCGCACATTGCCCTTACGCAACAGGCTGCGCGTCGAAACAATCTCGGTTTGACTGGCCATGCCCTTTTTCAACGCCGCCGTCACCTCGCCGCCGCCGCGACCGATTAATCCACGGTCGGAACGGAACAACAGCACGCCGTTGGCCCCGACCAATTGTACACTGCCCAAATAATGCGTCGAAAACGTGGTTATTTTCTGATTCCAATGGTGAAAACGGGAGTTTTCCAACTCATGCACAATCGTCGTCGCCTGTTTGGTCAGTTGTTCGTCAACCGCGTTATAAACTTGCCGGGTAAGCACCGCATACAGCAACACGGCGGCAAGCAGCAGCAATGCCAGTTCGACGGCCATATACAGCAGCGCCAAACGACCGCGAAAGGTCGCCACCAGATGAATAAACGGCCGGGTTACAGAATGGCTGGCGGTGCGCAGCAACGACAGCAAAGAAAATTTCCGGCTCACGCCGGCGGAGCATCCTCGCTCAGCATATAACCCTGCCCACGCAGGGTATGAATCAGCGCCACATCGAAGCCTTTATCGACTTTATTGCGCAGATGGCTGACATACACATCAATCACATTGCTTTCCGGATCGAAATTCATATCCCAGACGTGTTCGCCGATGCGTGTGCGCGAAAGCACGCGCCCCGGATTACGCATCATGTATTCGAGCAAGGCATATTCCTTGGTCGTCAAACGCATCGCTTTATCCGAACGCGATACGCGGCGACTCATCGGATCCAACTCCAAATCGGCGATTTTGAGCACCGGCGTTTTGCTGTCCGCACCGCGCCGCAACAAGGCACGCACGCGCGCCAGCAATTCGTCGAACACAAACGGTTTGGTTAAATAATCGTCGGCTCCGGCATCCAAACCACGCACTTTGTCTTCCACTGCATCGCGTGCGGTCAGCATCAGCACCGGCGTAACCACGCCGCGCTCGCGAATTTCGGCACACACGGAAATACCGTTTTTCTTGGGCAGCATCAAATCGAGAATGATTAAATCGTATTCGTTGACCTCGGCCAGAAAACCGCCTTCTTCGCCGTCGTAGGCGCAATCGACAGCGTGCCCTTCTTCCTTCAGGCCTTTTTGGATAAACTGGGCGACGCGCTGTTCGTCCTCGACGACTAGAATCTTCATGGCGAGAGTGTAGCAGCATTTTCAGCAAGGGCGAAATAGCCAAAAGGGGGAAAGCATGCGCCGCGATGTGATTGTATTCGATATTGAGACTGTTCCGGATGCCGAGGCAAGCCGCCGATTGCTTGGGCACGCGGATTTAAATGACGAGGCCGCACGCGATGCTTTATCCGATTATTTCCTCGAAAAAACCGACGGGAGCAACGATTTTCCGCGTCAGCCCTTTCATCAAGTGGTGGCGATTAGCTATGCGCAACTGGTCTTCGAACCGGGCGAAGAGCAGACGGAATTGGTGATTCGCCGCATCGGTAGCGGCGGCGAGGCAAAAAGCAGCGAAGCCGAGCTTTTAGAAGGGTTTTTCGGTCTGATTGAAAAACGCGCACCGCGTCTGGTCAGTTTCAATGGCCGAGGATTCGATATTCCGGTGCTTAAATACCGCGCCATGGTGCATGCGCTGACCTGCCCACGCTGGTTTAACGAAGGCGACCGCTGGAACGGTTACGACACGCGTTTTTCCAAGGAATATCACGTCGATTTACTGGAAGTGCTGTCCGACTACGGTGCCTCCGCACGCTGCTCGATGCACGAAGTGGCCAGCGCCTTCGCTGTTCCCGGCAAACTGGATACCGCCGGTGATGATGTGCGCGGCATGTTCGAAAACGGCGAAATCGAAGCCATCCGCAACTACTGCGAAACCGATGTCTGCACCACGCTTCTGCTGTTCCTGCGCTGGCAATTATTCAGCGGCGCACTCAGCAAAGGCGCATACGCCCGCTGCATACTCGGCCTGCGCCACTATCTCGAATCCGAAAGCGGAGAACGCCCACATTTGGGTGAATTTCTGGCGGCTTGGGGGGATGAATGATGAGCATTGCGAAAATATCAGCACGAACGAGCCTTGTTGCGCACCATGCAACGATATGCTAATCTAACGCTATGATTCGCTCGTTTAAGCACAAAGGTCTGCGTAAATTTCACCAGACTGGCAGTGTCGCGGGCATTCAGGCTGTACATCAGCAAAGGCTGCGCATGATGCTGGCCGCACTTGATACAGCAGCGGTGATTGAAGATATGGATATTCCGGGCCTGCGCCTGCATGCCCTGAAAGGCGCACGGCAAGGACTGTGGTCCATCACCGTCAATAAAAACTGGCGATTAACATTCTCTTTTGAGCATGGAGATGTTTATATCGTTGATTATGAGGACTACCACTGATGAGCACCATGCATAACCCGCCCCACCCCGGAGAATTCATCCGCGAAATGTATCTTGACCCGTTCAAGGTCAGCTATCGCAGCGCCGCCAGTTCGCTAAAGGTCTCGCCATCCACATTCAACCGCCTTGTTATCGGCAAAAGCAATGTCAGCCCCGAAATGGCCCTGCGCCTGTCCAAAGCCTTCGGTCGCACCCCGGAAAGCTGGCTGGCGATGCAAGATCATTATGATCTCTGGCAAGCAAGAGAACGTATCAATCTCGATGAAGTCAAAAAAATGGCTTTTGCCTGAGCGCATGCTTTTTTGGAGCTAAATTGACCCATTATTATGCATCAGATACATACGTTAAAGCTTTCGAAAAACTTGAAGCTGCCTGCGATTGGCTAAATGAACTCGAAATCACATATTCGCCGACTCGCGTTGGTCGTTATAGGGATCTGTTTCGGGAACTGGCTTAATGCCAAAGTGAAAGAAGCTTAGATGAGTTTTATGCCAAACATCCATTCGAGTCTTGGGTTAACGCTGCATATGAAGTCGCTGGGCTAATGCGGATGTACGAAGGGTTAAATGGACTGACCGATACCTCTCTAGTAGCACGTCTAAAAAAAGCAGTAAAAGGACAGGAGTTATATGTTCATGATTCAGAAAATTGTTCAGGGCGAGATTTTAGCTTTGAATTAGACATAGCTGCAAAATTCGCCAAGACAGGATATAAGGTGGATTTCGGACACGATGCTGATCTTATGATTCACATGGACGGGGGAACTTTCTTTGTTGAGTGCAAACGACTTAAGTCTACCCGGAAAGTGAACCGGCGAATCAAAGATGGGCTCAAGCAGTTGCACCAGCGATATGTAAAGTCAGAAGCCCCAACTAGCTCTCGCGGGATTCTGGCACTTTCTATAGGAAAAACTGTTAATGAAAGACTTGGTCTTTTGGAGGCAAGTAATCCACAGGACCTTGGTAATAAAGCGTTTGCTCACAATCGTGCATTTATAGAAAAGGGGCTGACACCTAATAAAATTCTTTGAGCAACATTTTCAGGTCTTTCAGTTGCTCTTTTGAATTAGCCAGATTAAACCTCCACTCGCACTCTTTCAAGAATAGTTCAAAATGCTGTCTTGGTATTCCATTAAATTTTC
>JAJRWP010000173.1 GCA_021545645.1 Zetaproteobacteria bacterium
ATTAGTAAAACTGAACCCTTTGAAAAGAGGCGAAGCTAAAGGGAGCAAGGAAACTGATGCCGATCTTGCTATGAGTGTTGAGGATGCTTCTGATATTTCAGTATCAAAACTTTCTAAATATCACGATCATTTGGCGGACAAAATAATACAATCTGATAAATTTAATACTGTTTGCCAGCGAGGGGAAATAATTGTTTTTCTGCCCAAAAAGTACTTGGATCAGTTTCTATCTCGTGAAAAGGTCGTAGAAGGTGTTGCCGATTCAGAAGAGGCTCGGCTTGAAAGTGCAATTGGCGAATTGAAGAAAAAGGATAAGGTGGGCACAGTAGGTGAGGTTATTGTAACCGCAGGTGGGGCTGCCGCAGGAGCCGCAGCCTCAGGAACGATTGCGAGTGCAGCAGGAGCAACTACGTTATTGGGGTCAACAACGCTTGCAAGCCTTGGTGGGAGCATTTTCGTAACCTCTACCCCTCTGGGTTGGGTTGTTGGAAGCGCGGTTATTGTAGGTGCTGCTGGTTACGGAATTGCCAAATTAATTCGATCTGGAAGTGAACAGGATCAAGTAAGAAAGAATATAGTTGAGCGTTTAAGTAAACGGCTCGCTGATCTTCGTGAAAGGTCAGATTACTGTGCAATTATAGAAGAACTTCAACAGCTACTACCAATAGCCGTCGGCAGTAGTCTTGTGACTGAATCACAAGTAGATCGTATGCTTGAATTAATGGCTAATAATAAACTTAACCCTGAGCTGGCCTTGAAGCGTATTAAGGCCTTGCAGGTGAGAATCCAAATCCATGAAGATTGCATGCAATCTGACATATAGGGTCGTGCAATATTGTGCTATTACAATAAAAGATTGAATCTATCAGGATGATTCAAAAAACTGGGTATTCAGAGATTTTGAACCAAAGGAACTTTAAAATAATTGTACTAAATAATAACTTTTGCGGCCAAGAAAGAAGCACAATTCAACAGGATGGCTGGAATTGGACGCACGCAGTGCGCCCGTAGGACGTGGGGCAAGAATGCCCCGAGTCAAAAAGGCCACCCGAAGAAGCTGTGAATTTCCGCTTGGGACAGCAGTGCAACGGGCGCAAAATAAAACACGAATTTTGCGCTTTTTCCGTTTCACCAATATCCCAAGCGGCACAGCTTCAGGCGGGAGTTTGAAAACGCTCGATTGCTTTTCCTTTGGAGGGTTCTGTGCCTGAATTACCGGAAGTGGAGACGGTTTGCCGGGGGCTTGCGCCGCATGTGATCGGGCGGCTTGTTGAGGCGGTGACTTGTTTCCGGCCGAATTTACGTTATCTGTTGCCCGATTTGGCTGTGTTGCGCGGGCAGAGATGTCGCAGCGTTAAGCGGCGGGCAAAATATCTACTTTTCGAGTTCGATGATGTGTTGTTGGTTTGGCATCTGGGTATGAGCGGCTGTTTTCGTGTGTCGGATTCTGTTGTGCTGGACAGCGATGCACCGCCTGCGCGGCATGAACATGTGCGCTTGTTGTTTTCCGGCGATGTTAGCTTGCGCTATATTGATCCGCGCCGTTTCGGTTATGCCGGTCTGTTGCCAAAAGAGGGATGGCAGCAGCATAAGTGGTTCAAATCGCTGGGACCGGAGCCGCTGGACGATGCGTTTGACGGCGCATACCTGTTTTCACGTTGTAAGGGCCGGAAAATCGCCATCAAACCGCTATTGATGGATGCCGCCGTGGTGGTTGGCGTCGGCAATATATACGCCTGCGAATCGTTGTTTCGTGCGGCTATTCATCCGGGCAGAGCGGCGAATAAAGTCAGCCGCCGACGGCTCGATTTGCTGGCACTTACCGTGCAGCAGGTGCTTGGCGAAGCCATTGCCGCTGGCGGCAGCACAATCAGCGATTTTGCGCATGTGGATGGCAATCCGGGCTATTTTGCGCATGATTTCCGTGTGTACGGACGCGAAGGCGAGGCTTGTTTACAATGCGGCTCGATAATTCGCCGCTTGTTGCAATCCGGGCGCAGCACGTTTTACTGCCCGCGCTGCCAGCGTTAGCGATCTAACCATTGCAGCGGTTCTTCGTGCAGGGCGGCCATTTGTTCTTTGAGTGAGAGAATATGTTCCTCCCAGTAGCGCTGGCTGTTGAACCACGGAAAGGCATCGAGGAAAACCGGATCGTCGCGTCTTTTGGCCAGCCAGGCAGCGTGATGCATGATGCGTAAGGTTCGCAGCGCCTCGATCAGGCGTAGTTCAGCAGCATTGAAGTCGTTAAACGAGGCATAAGCGTTGAGCAGGGTATCCAGTGTGGCTTGCATCTGATCGCGCTCGCCGGAGATAAACATCCACAAATCCTGCACGGCGGGTCCCATGCGCGCATCGTCGAAATCGAGGATGCACGGGGTTCCTTGCGCACCTTGAGAACCGCCCTGCCAGAGAATATTGCCGGCATGTGCATCGCCTTGCAAACGGATATAAACAGGATTAACTAACTCGAATATATCCTCGATTTCATTGAGTAAATCCTCGCCTATGCGTGCATAATTATCTTCCAGTTCGGGCGGCAGAAGATGCTGTTCAAGCAGATATTCGTAGGCATCGTCGCCGAAGCTTTGCGCATCAATCCTTGGTCGCTCAATAAAAGCGCGACTGCGTCCGACGGCATGCAGGCGACCGAAATAGCGGCCGAGTTGCTCAATTTGTCCTTCGTTTTCCAAATCGGGGGCGCGTCCGGGCATGAATGGATAGAGCGCAAAGCGGTAGGACTGAAAATGATGCAGTGTTTGTCCGCCAATCGACAACGGTGGCACGGCGGGAATCTCCAATGCTGCCAAATCAAGCGTGAAGTCGTGATCTTCGCGAATAGCGGCATCGCTCCAGCGGTTCGGGCGATAAAATTTGGCGATGATTGTCGATTCAACACCTTCCAGTCCAAGCTGTTGTTCTAAACCAATCTGATAAACGCGATTCTCGTAGGAATTCAGTGCCAGTTGGTGGCCGTTACACTCAAAACCGAGGCTTTCCACCGCTTGCAACACCTGTTCCGGGCCGAGCCGGTAGAAGGCATGCGCATCTGCGGGTTGCTTTGTGTTGGACACGGGTGGCTGCGGCATCCGGCAAGCCTGTAGGTGCGGTCCGTCGCCTGCAAGCGGCAAGTGGATTTCAGCCGGAAGTGGATTTATCTGGCGGCTCGTTTACCCTCCGCTGAGCAGGTTTTATTTACGGAGTTGATCTTGACGGAAAAAGTGATGGAAAAAGATTTTACCGACAATGATAACGGTCCCGATCGCCAGCAATTGCGCGCGCATCGGCAGATTTTCTGGGATGCATGGCACAAAGCACAGGCCGATTTGCCGCTCAATGCGTTGGAGGTGCGTATCGCACGGGTGATTGAGTTGCATCCTGAATATCATCATTTTTTCAATGACTTGGAAGATTTCCTTGATCGGGATTTTGAAGTTGACGATGGCATGAATCCGTATCTTCACCTGTCCTTGCATTTGGCCTTGGAAGAACAAATCGCCGTTCGTCAGCCGCCGGAAGTGGCAAGCTGTGTGGAATTTCTC
>JAJRWP010000174.1 GCA_021545645.1 Zetaproteobacteria bacterium
AGCCCCTGTTTTTTGGCCAGTGCATCGACAAATCGGAAACCGATGTTGTGACGCGTTTTTTCGTACTTATTGCCCGGATTCCCTAGGCCGACGAGCAGTTGCATGCCCGCTGCGGTCAGGATTCTTCGCTTTCGGAATCGGTTTCACCTTCAGCGGCTTCACCTTCAGCAACTTCGGTTTCTGCTTCCTCGACAGGCTCGGCTTCAACCTTCGGCGCAGCAACGGCCAGCACGGTGAAGTTCACATCATGCGGGATCTCAACACCGTCCGGCAGCGCAATATCTTCGACATGCACGGCATCGCCGATGTCCAACTGGGCACAGAAAATGTCGATGGTATCGGGAATACTGTCGGCGCGGCAGGCGACTTCCAGTGTGTGACGGATGGTTTCGAGCACGCCGCCCTTGATATCGCCGGGACATTTTTCGAAATTGACGGCATTAACCGGCACTTCGATAAGCACAACATCGGCATCGCCGACCCGGTGAAAATCGATATGCATGGCTTCGTCGCGTACCGGATGCCACTGCACATCCTTGACCAAACCTTTGTTTGTACCACGCGACCCCTTCACCTTGATTTCAACGATGGAGGTATAAAATGTCTCTTGATCGAGGAATTTGCTGACGTCCAAGGCATTCAGCGTGATGGGCAGTTCGGGCTTACCGCCACCGTAAATTACGGCAGGGATATTGCCTGCACGGCGCATACGGCGGGCTGCGCCACGACCGGTTTTTTCTCTCAGATCAGCTTCAACAATAAAATCACTCACAGGTATTCTCCTTTTGATGTGCGCCGACGGGTCGGCCCGTTACGGCGTGCCTGCTATTTCTTGAAATAAATAGCGTTTAAATAAACAACAGCAGACGGGCGCGGGAGTATAGCCCGCCACTCCGATAACTCAACCGGCTAAGGTGATGGTCAGTATTTGTTTTAAACGCCAGTTTTAATGTCGGATGACGGATTCAGGGAACCAGTGCGTTTTCTATATCGGCAAGGAACGGCGCATAGCTGATCAGCCAGCCTGCTAGAATACTGAAGCTGCCGATAAAGATCAGTATGCCGACAGCCATCAGCAGAATGCCGGAGAAGATTTCAACGAGATGCAGATGACGGCGAAAACGCTGCATCCAGCCGATGAAATGATTGGTGGCCGCTGCTGCCAGCAGGAAGGGGATGCCGAGACCGGCGGAATAGACGGCAAGCAGAGCGGTTCCGTGCAGTACTTGATCCTGCGCTCCGGCCATGGCCAGAATCGTCCCCAAAATAGGCCCGACACAGGGTGTCCAGCCGAAGGCGAAGGCACTGCCGAGAACAATCGCACCGGTGGCGTGCGTGCCTTTGATGCGGCTGGTATCCATGTGTGCATCGAACATCAGGAAGGGAATGCGAATCAGTCCGGTGTAGTGCAGGCCGAAGATGAAAATAACGATACCGGCAACTTTCCCCAATTGCTGAAGATGGCCGAGCAACCACTGACCGAAGATTGTCGCCGAGGCACCGAGGGCGATAAACACCAAACTGAAACCAAGGATGAACCATAACGATTGCAGCATGGCGCGGCGGCGGACATCGGTGGCCTCTGTTTTCAGCGCATCGACCGATACGCCGCTGATATAGGACAAATAAGCCGGAACCAGCGGCAGCACGCAGGGCGATAGAAAGGATAACAGTCCGGCCAGCAATGCACCGGCAAAGGATACTTCAAACATGGTTTGCCTCGTTTTTCGGATTCGATATGCACGCCGTCGATTCATTGACCCATGCGGCATAAGCTGCTGCGGCTTGCCCTTCGAGCATAATGATTTCCGGCGTATCGTAGGGATGGTATCGTTGAAGCCAGTGTTTTATTTCATGTAAACGGGCGGGGTTCGTTTTGATGCTGAGAAAGTATTCCGTACTTTCCTGCACCTCGCCCTGCCAACGGTAGATGGCTGTGCCGGGTGCGGAAATTTGCACGCAAGCGGCCAAACCGCTTTCGACCATTTGTTTGGCCAGCGTTTTTGCCATGGACGCATCGTCAACGCTTGTTAATATCATGCCCAGATGATTATTCACCCGCGCATGCTACCCGATGGGCGGGTGAAAGGAATGTTAAGCGCATCCGTTGTTGCAGGTATGATCCGTGAGTGAAAAAGGAGGCCCCGATGAGTGGCGCTATTGAATCAGTTCTGAATGAAACGCGTGTGTTTACGCCGCCGGACGATAGTGCTGCGCGGATTCCGGATATGGCACACTACCATGCGTTGCGGAAACGATTCGATGATGATTTCACCGGTACGTGGGGCGAATTGGCGCGGCAGCATATCCATTGGCACAAGCCGTTTTCCTCGGTCTTGGACGATAGCGATGCGCCGTTTTTTAAATGGTTTGCCGATGGCGAAGTCAATATGTCGGAGAATTGCCTGGATCGGCATGTGCATGCCGGACTTGGCGAGCGCACAGCGATTATTTGGGAAGGCGAATCCGGCGAGGTGCGGCATATCAGTTATGCGGCATTGCTGGCCGATGTTTGCCGCGCGGCCAATGCGATGCGCCAGCTTGGTATTGAACAAGGCGACCGGGTGGTGATTTATATGCCGATGATTCCGG
Organism: Zetaproteobacteria bacterium; assembly: GCA_021545645.1. Taxonomy (GTDB): domain Bacteria; phylum Pseudomonadota; class Zetaproteobacteria; order Mariprofundales; family Mariprofundaceae; genus UBA1543. Next base: position 2,593 of record JAJRWP010000174.1, read on the forward strand.
AGGCGGCGGTGGCCATGTTGGCCTGTACGCGTATCGGCGCGACGCATTCGGTGGTATTCGGCGCATTTTCGGCCAATGCATTGCGCGAACGGGTGATGGATGCCGGGGCGAAATTGGTGGTCACGGCGGACGGCGGTTGGCGGCGTGGCAAGGTGCATGCGCTCAAACCGAGTGTGGATGCGGCGCTGGAAAAGGGTTGTGCATGCGTCGAACATGTGTTGGTGGTCAAACACGGCGGGAACGATGTCGATTGGCAGCAGGGGCGCGATGTCGATTGGCGGCAGGCGTTGAATGCGCAGCCGGATATTTGTCAGCCGCTGGCTGTCGATGCCGAGCATCCGCTGTTTATTCTTTATACCTCCGGTTCGACCGGTTCGCCGAAGGGCATTGTGCATGCCACCGGCGGTTATTTGCTGTGGTCGATACTGACCATGCAATGGGTGTTCGACTTCCGGTCGGATAGCGATGTGTTTTGGTGTACGGCGGATATTGGCTGGATTACCGGCCACACCTATTCGGTGTACGGGCCGTTGGCTTGCGGCGGTACGACGCTGATGTACGAAGGTGTGCCGACCTACCCTGATGCCGGGCGTTTGTGGAAAATATGTGCCGATCACGGGGTGACGGTGTTTTATACTGCGCCGACAGCGATTCGCGCCCTAATCAAAGCGGGCGATGCATGGCCGAAAAAACACGATTTGTCCAAATTACGCGTGCTGGGCACGGTCGGCGAGCCGATCAATCCCGAAGCATGGATGTGGTATCACGAAGTGATTGGCGGCGGGCGCTGTCCAATTGTCGATACTTGGTGGCAGACCGAAACCGGTGGGCACATGATTTCACCGCTGCCGTTTGCCACGGCGACCAAACCGGGGTCGGCGAGCTTTCCTTTGCCCGGTATTTTTGCCGAAGTGGTCGATTTGGAAGGCCAAGCAGTCGGCAAGGGGCAGGGTGGCTTGCTGGTGGTGACGAAACCGTGGCCGTCGATGTTGCGCGGCATTTGGGGTGATGCCGAGCGTTATCGCGACACCTACTGGCAGAAGTTCGATGGGCGTTATTATTTCGCCGGTGATGGTGCGCGCAAGGACGAAGACGGTTATTTTTGGATTATGGGACGCGTCGACGATGTGCTGAACGTGTCCGGCCATCGTTTGGGAACCATGGAAATCGAATCGGCGCTGGTCTCGCATGCGGCGGTGGCGGAAGCGGCGGTGGTCGGCAGGCCGGACGACATTAAGGGTGAGGCGATTTGCGCATTCGTGATTCTCAAGCAGCAGGCGAGTGACGACCTCAAAAGCGAATTGCGCGCGCATGTGGCCTTGGAGATCGGCCCGATTGCCAAGCCGGACGATATTCGTTTTGCCGATAATCTGCCGAAAACACGTTCCGGAAAAATTATGCGTAGATTGCTGCGCGATATTGCCGCCGGGCGCGAGATTACGCAGGACATTAGTACGTTGGAAGATCATCGGGTGATCGCGCAATTACAAGCCAAGGATTAGATGCGTTCACTGTCGCTTTTCCGTCATCATACCGGCCGCATGGCCGGTATGGCGCGCTGGTATTTGGCGATTGTGGGTATGCTGTCGCTGCTGTTGCTTTCGGCGCATTTTGCAGTGCAAGAGCATGTGCAGAAGAAGATGCGAACGGCAGTGCATGCATGGCTTGCCGAGAGCGGAGGTTCGGTTGCGCATGTGCGTTATCGATTGTTGCGCGGTGAACTGACACTGGAGCAGTTGCATATTGAAACGGGGCAAATCCGGCTCGATGCGCCGTTGGTGTTTTTGCATACATCGAACCAATTCATGTTTTCCCGTACGCCGTTCTTCACGTCGATGCGTTTTGAACAGGCGCGTCTGGATTTGCCTCGCCATGTTTTGTTTGATTGGTTGCAAACGGACAAAAAAAATCATTTGCACATATGGAGCGAGTTGTTGCCGCATGTTGGGCGTTTGCAGCTTAGCGATATGCGTGTGCATATCGGCGGCACTGCAATGCTTGATGAGGTGATTGTGCAGCAGTTTGGCGGGACTTGGGATGGTGACGGTCTGCTGCTTGATGGCCTGCTGGATGCGGGCCGCTTGCACTTGCAAGGAAAAGTGGACACAGATGGTCTTCTGGATGCACAGCTGCTGATGCAGGGTCTGCCATTGGCGGCATTGCCCGGATTGGGCTACGACGGCTTGGCCACGGGCAGCGGCGAGCTGCATATTTCCGGCGACTGGCCTCGGCGTAAAATCAAGGCGCAGGGAGAATTACGTTTACAACAGGCGGAGGATACGGCGCTGCTGCGTATTGACGGTGAATCGACACCGGCGGCTGTTTTCTGGCACATGCAATCGTCGCATGTGCGACTCGATGGATGGTCGAAGGTGCTGCCCGTCATTTCCGCAAGAGAATTGGTTGCCGGCGTGTTGGACGGTGAGATTCGTCTGCAACGGGAGGCAGGCCAAACAGCTTGGCGTTTAGGCGTGGACGGCGAATTGAGTGGGGTGCAGTTGATTGGCGAGGGGCTTCCAGCATGGAACATAGGCCTGCTGCATATAAGGAACGGAATGATGGAAGTGGGAAACAATCTTTTTTCCATTGAAAAACTATCAATCGAAGATGCCGATCTTGGCCTGAACGCCTTTGCAGCCGATGTTGGAAGCGTTGTCGATGGCGAGTTTAATGTTAAGCAGCTTGAATTGAAGAATGTGCGTTCGCAATTGTTTTTTGCCGATGCTTCAGAACTCGATTTGCCTGCCATGCAAGGTTCGGGAGGTTTGGCTCCGAAGCTTGACTGGCTTGAATTGAGTGATGGCGCGGGCAGTAGCGTTAGAAAATCCGGGCAATCAGGAAAGGATATGCATGAGCGCTGGCTTGTTTCGGTAGCAGGCGATTTTACCGGTTTTTATGAGGCTAACGTGAAAGCGCGCGGCGTACCTTTGGTGCGTTTGCGGCCATTGTTGCCTGATTTGACCCTGCCCGGCGAGTATGGGATTCCTGAGTATGCCGGAAATAGCGATTTTTCACTGACGCTGAATGGCGGCGATGGAAAAATCACAGTGCAAGGTCAGGTGCTATTGCATGACGTGCTGATGACACAGGGTGGAGATAGCTTGAGTGCGGCCTTTATCGAAGCGGATATTGCGGCGGCGGATACAGCAGGGACGCGGCGGCTGAAGCAACTGACAATTAAAAGCTGGCAATATCAATCGGCTTTGCATCCGTTGCTCCGGTACGCAGCCGAGATTGAGAAAGAGACCGACGGCGAGGTGCGGCCATCGTTACAGGACATGATTGAGACCTCGCCACCGGCGGATGTTTTACAAACGTCGGCGGCTATTCCTTTGACTTGGACAATCGACAAACTGATTGCCAATGACGGGCGTATTAGCCTTGGACGGCGTGACGCATTGATTGCCGATCAATTGTCATTTTCGCTGCATGATCTGGATTATGGCCTTGCCTCGCGATTTAGCTTGCACGGCAGGTTCGGTGAAGGAACGTTGCATACGCAGGGGCAGCTGTTGTTGCAGCCGGATTTCCGCATTACAGGTAAAACGAAGATTACCGATATGTTGCCCTTTGCCTTTAACGAGTGGATGCAGGTTTCCGGCATGCCACGTTTTGTTCGCGGTCGCTTGGATGCGAGGCTGCGTATCGACAACGACAGCAAGAATGACGATGCCTACCGGGGTAAATTGGATGTCAGCCTGCATCAGGGACAATTGGAATCCGGGTCGTTTGCCGCCGACCCCTTGCTTGAGCGTGCCGGATACGGTGCGCAGGCATTGTTGGACCGTTTGAATCATGCGGGCAAGGCGACGATTGGTTTTTCTTTCCATGGTCGCTGGGACGATGGCGCTTTGCTCGGGCAGATTGGCGAAAGTGGTTTGCTGGCCCTAAAGCGCGCTGCCCAGCGCACATCGGGACAGGGAATCACTTCACCGCCAGTGGTCAGCGGTACGACGCGCATTCGTTTGCAGGGAAAACACGGTTTTTCACATAATTAGCGGGTGCGTTTACGTCATTTGATCAGACGTTTGAAAAAGCACCCCAAATTGATTGCCGAGCTTGTGCCGCAGCTGGGCAGCGCGGCAACGGGTGACGATATGCTGGCTCGTGTGCGTCGCAGTCAGCGTTTGATTGAGACATATTTGCATCGTTTCGGCATTGCGCGCAAGCGGATTTATCCGGTGTGGCCGCTGGCGGCGAATCAGCGCGGCGATGCGCCGGGTATTATTATTCGTGCGCGTTCGTTGTGACACAGGCTTGCTTTCGGTTAGCATTGGACGCTTCTGAAACGGCGATTCAATCATCGACATTTAACAGGGAGTTTTTATGACCATTCGCACCCGTTTTGCGCCTTCACCGACCGGCATGCTGCATATCGGCGGCGCTCGAACCGCGCTTTTTTCATGGCTTTATGCCCGCCATCACGGCGGCGAATTTGTGTTGCGCATTGAAGATACGGATCGTCAGCGCTCCACCGACGAAGCCACGCAGGTGATTCTCGACGGCTTGCAATGGCTGGGCCTTGATTGGGATGGCGAGCCGGTATTTCAGGCCAGTCGTCAGGGCGAGCATGTGCGCGCTGCCGAGCAACTGATGGATGCCGGGCATGCCTACCGTTGTTACTGCACACGCGAAGAATTGGATGCGATGCGCGAAGAGCAACGTGCGCGCGGTGAGAAACCGAAATACGACGGACGTTGTCGGCATCGTTCGCAGCAGTCTGAGGATGCGCCGTTTGTGGTGCGTTTTCGTTCTCCGGATACCGGTGAAACCGTGGTTCGCGATATGGTTCTTGGCGATGTCGAGTTTAACAATGCGGAGCTGGACGATTTGATTATTCTGCGTTCCGACGGATCGCCAACCTACAATCTGGCGGTGGTGGTCGATGATGCGGCGATGCAGATCACGCATGTGGTGCGCGGTTCCGATCATCTGAACAATACGCCACGGCAGATTCAATTGTATCAGGCGCTCGGCTTAACACCGCCTGTATTCGCGCATATTCCGCTGATTCACGGCCCGGACGGGGCGAAAATGAGTAAACGCCACGGTGCGGTGGCGATTACCGAATACCGGCAAGCCGGTTATTTGCCGCAAGCGGTGGTCAATTATCTGGCGCGTCTCGGCTGGTCGCATGGCGACGATGAGGTATTTTCTGTTCAGCAATTGATTGAATTATTCGATTTGGCGCAGGTCGGCAAGACAGCGGCGCGCTTCGATCAGCAAAAGCTGGACTGGCTGAATGCGCATTATTTGCATCACAGCGAGCCGGCGGAATTGGTCGACGAGGTTGCCCGTCTGCTTGGTGTGGATACAAGCAACGGCCCCGATTTGGCGGCGGTGATTGGCAGTTTGCAGGAGCGTTCGAAGAATATCGTCGATTTAGCCGAGGGCGCACGATTCTTTTATATTGCGCCTTGCGCGTATGTAGAAAAAGCTGTCAAAAAGAACTTTAAAGATGATACATGGCCGCTATTGGATGCCTTTGTAGCGGCTGCGGAGGCTTTGCCCGAATGGTCTCCTGTATCGATTCACGCTTTGATTTCAAAGGTTTGCGAGTCGCGCGGGGTGAATATGGGCAAGCTGGCGCAGCCGATTCGTATTCTGATTTCCGGCGGTCCTGTATCGCCACCGATTGATGCCACTTTGGCCTTGCTTGGCCGCGATGAAACACTGAATCGCATCCGTGACGGGCGGACAAATATGGCTGTGTGATAGCTTGCTGGCATGCCATTGTAACTATTTAAGAACATTGACTTTTGATTCTCACATGAACTAGAAACACACTACGCGGACTGTGCAAAGTGCGGTTTGCGATATCTGATAGTTCATGGAGGAACAAATGAATACAGCACGACCCCTGATTACGGGCCAGGAAAACCCGTATACACAACTTGAGGTGAATCATGAGGAGGAATATGGACTTGTCTGGTTCCTCATGCATGCCAAGCCAAGAGCCTGCTTTACACTTGAATTGCTGGATGAGCTAAACGAAGCGGTTAGCAAGTTGCCTTACCCCGGAGAAAATAACGCACTGCGATATCTTGTTTTGGGATCTGACGCTCCTGCAGTGTTCAATCTCGGGGGCGATCTTGATCGCTTCGCAGATTTGATTAGTCAACAAAACCGGGAAGCTTTGTTGCATTATGCAAAAGCTTGTATTGATGCCCTGTACAGCAATAGCACTGCTCATGGTCGAAATATTACAACAATATCCTTGGTGCAGGGCGATGCGCTTGGCGGTGGTTTCGAGGCTGCGGTATCCAGCGATGTGCTGATTGCCGAGCGTAGTGCCAAGATGGGGTTTCCGGAAATTTTATTTAATCTGTTTCCCGGTATGGGCGCGTATAGCTTTCTTTCCCGTAAAGTTGGACACAAGCAAGCGGAAAAGATGATTCTGAGTGGTCGTCTGTATTCGGCTGAAGAGCTTTACGATATGGGCGTGGTTGATGTGTTGGCCGAGGATGGGCATGGCGAAAAAGAGGTCTATGATTATATCAGCCGCGAAGACAAAACACGCAATGGCATTACGGCATTTCGTGCTGCTCGTAAGCGTACGCACCCGTTGACTTACGAAGAGTTACGGGAGGTTACCGAAATATGGGTGGATGCGGCGCTGAATCTGCGCGATAAGGATTTGCGCATGATGGAAAGGTTGGTGCGGCGACAGTCCGCGCGGACGATCTGAGGCTGAAACGATAAGCAAGCATGAACGGCTGCGGGGTGATCTTCCCCGCACCGTTCAGCGGGCGCTATGTGTCTAGTTTAGCGTGTATTTCCGCTGCATATTCCTGTAGAGCGGCATCGCCTTCACGAAAAATGTGCGCGAATTGTGCGGCATAACGTTGCATTTCCACTTTGCTTAGCGAGGTCTCATGTGCTTCGATGATCCGATAGGGTTCATCGACTTGCTTCAGCCCCATGGTACTGGCACTTCCTTTGAAGGTGTGCGCAGCAATGGCGAAGGCACTTTTATCTTCTCTATTTGCAGATGCTTTGAGTTCGGCGATATGTTTTTTGCCGCTTTCTTCGAACAGGGCGATAAATTTGTCGAATTTTTCCGGCGAATCACATATCCACGCCAGCTCTTCCAATCTGTCGGCATCAAGGATGTCTTGCGGAGGGTTAGAAGCCTGCGTTAACATCATTTTCTCCGGTTGGCTTTTTTCCGTGTCCAGCGAAGTATATTGCGCAACGGCTTTTAACAGGTGTGCAACTTCAACCGGTTTGGTCAGGTAGTCGTTGGCTCCAGCCTCGCGGCACTGGCGGATAGTTTCCGGGAGCGCATCGGCGCTGAGCATGATGACTGGCGTATTACCGCTGGTATCGGCGAAACGGAATTGTTTGAGTACATCAAGACCGCTGACTTCCGGCATGTTCATGTCGAGCAGAACAACATCGTAATGATCGCTACTGGTCAGAGCATCCAATGCTTTTTCGCCATCGGTGGCCAACTTGACCGTATGCCAGGCGCGTTGCAGGACTTCGCCAATCACTTCCTGATTCACCGGGTTATCCTCGGCAAGTAAAATCTTCAGCGCCTGCATGCCATGTTTGCGCTGATAAGCATGGGCAATCGGGATGATTTCGGTTTCTTCCTGCTGTGTCACGCTGGCGGCATGCAATGCGTTAAACAACAGTGATTCTTCAAGTGGCGGGTGCAGGATGCAGGTAAATCCAGCGGTATATAATAGCGTATCGGCCCCCTGATTGGCTTCGTTATCAAGCAGGATGAGGTCCAGATTGTCCAAGCCTTTTTTATGACGAATAGCTTGTGCCAACAGCTCTGGTTTACAGCCGAGTTGGGTGCGTTCGATAATGAGCACATTGAAACCCTGTCCGGAGGCATCGGCA
>JAJRWP010000175.1 GCA_021545645.1 Zetaproteobacteria bacterium
ATTTTCCTTGCTGTTTATGGCTTTTCGGGTGGGCATCAGGCGTTCGCCGCAAATTTGTGCGCCGAGAATAAACACGCCGAAGCCGCCGATAACAGCAACCGCCAACCACAGGCATTGCATCGCTTTGCCATCCAAAGGAAATAGCCACAGCGATTTAAGTGCGAATAAAAACAACAACATCGGCAGGCAGGCAAGCAGGGCGCGCAGCATGCGTTGCATGCCGTCCGCATCGAGGATTTTGCCGTGTTTTTTGTACAAATGACGGATAAGCAGGCCGGCATTGACAAAGGCGGCAAGCGAGGTGGCCAATGCCAAGCCGACAAAGCCGAGCGGTATCATCAAAGCAATGGCAAACAGAATATTGGCTGCCACACTGATAATGGCGAAGCGCATTGGCGTTTTCGAATCCTTTTCGGCAAAACATGCGGTGGCCAAAATCCGCGCCCAGCAAAAGGCCACCAGCCCCAAGGCATAGGCTTGCAAGGCTTGTGCGGTGGCGATGCTGTTGGCATGGGTAAAGCGGCCATGCTCGAAAAGGGTGGTGATAATCGGTTCGGCGAGCATCAGCAGGCCGAGCATGGCCGGTAAGGTAATCCAAATCAGCCAGCCGAGGCCTTGGCGCAGTTCGCGCATTGCCGATTCCACCTTGTTGTTGGCAAAATGCTCGGAAAGCGCGGGCAATAATGCGGTTCCCATGGCGATGCCGAACAGGGCCAACGGCAGTTGCACAATACGATCCGAATAATACAAATAGGAAACCGCGCCGACCGGCAGCAGGGTGGCGAGAATAGTGCCGACCAGAATATTGATTTGTACGGCGGCCACACCGACGACGGCGGGACCGAACAGTTTCAACGTGCGTTTGACGGCGGGATGCGCAACTCGCCATATCGGACGCGGCGTCCAGCCGATGCGTTTTAAGGCCGGGAACTGAATGCCCAGTTGCAATGCGCCGCCGAACAACACACCAATAGCCAGCGCCAGCGCCGGATTTTCAAATGCCGGGGCCAGCACAACGGCGGCAAAAATCAGCGCGATATTGAGCAGCGCCGGGCTGGCTGCAGCAACGGCGAAACGGCGGTAGCTGTTCAGAATCGCCCACGACATCGCCGCCAGCGAAATCATTGCCATATACGGAAACATCCAGCGTGCCAGCAGCAGGGTTTGATTCCAGCGTTCCGGTTCATCGTGAAAACCGGGGGCGAAAATATACAGCAGCAGCGGCATGCCGAGCATGCCAAGAATCGTGAAAATCAGCAGGGCGGCGAGCAGCAGGCCGGCCAGCGCATTGAGAAAATCGTGCGCTTGTTCTTCGCCTTGTTGGCGTTCGTCGGCCAAGACCGGAACCAGCGCCACAGTCAGCGTGCCTTCGGCAAACATACGGCGGAAGAAATTCGGCAGCTTTAAGGCGACAAAAAACGCATCGGCAAGCATGCCTGCGCCAAGCACACGGGCCAGCAGAATATCGCGCACAAAACCGAGCACACGCGAAATCAGTGTCCAACCGCCGATGGTGCTGGTTGTTTTCAGCAAGCCGCGCCCGCCCGCCGGTTTTCCTCCGGACTGTCTTTTCTCAGGCAGCTTTTTTTCTGTGCTGCGATTTTCGGTGCCGCAATTTGACTTTTTGCCATTCATGTTGATAATCCGCCGCCCTTCGTATAAGGCACTTCGTTCCGGCTGCAAAGCTGACGTATGTGCAAGTAAAGAGAAAGGGGGTGATGTTTTATATGCCAGGAATCAAAATTGATTCTGAAGACGGATTCGAGATTGCGCTCAAGCGCTTTCGCAAACAAGTGGAGCGTGCCGGTGTGATCAGTGAGTGCCGTCGTCGCGAAGCTTATGAAAAGCCCTCTATCGCTAAAAAGCGCAAGGAGGCGGCAGCCCGTAAACGTTTAATGAAGCGTTTGCGCCGCATTCGTCGCCGCGAAGCCCGCGATTATTAGGCAAGAATGTGATTGAGAAATGCCGGGCGTCATCGTCCGGCATTTTTTTTCGTTCAAGTACAAGGTGTGTTGCAGATTTAATTGCAGATTTAATTGTAAATTGGATTGCAGGTTATTGCAGATGGCTTGCCGGAGGTTGTTATGCTGGAAAAACAGATTACTGAAGATATGAAAAATGCCATGCGCAATAAAGACAAGGCCGTTCTTTCGGCCCTGCGCATGCTGAAATCGGCGTTGAAGGACAAGCAAATCGAGTTGCAGCACGAACTCTCCGATGCAGAGGTTCAGGCGGTGCTCGGTAAATTGGTCAAGCAACGCAAGGATGCCGCCAAACAATACAGAGAGGCCGATCGCGATGATCTGGCTGCCGGTGAATTGGCCGAGGTTGACATCTATGCTGCATATTTGCCCGAACAGCTTAGCGATGCGGAAGTCGCAGCGATTCTTGAGAAGGTTCTCAGCGATACCGGTGCGGCCAGCATGAAGGATATGGGTCGCGTGATGGGGGCAATGACTGCACAAACCAAGGGCCGCGCCGATATGGGCAAGGTTTCGGCGCTGGTGAAGGCGCGTTTGGCCGCCTGAGTGTGCTTGCTTGCTTGCGTTCCCTTTGCAGTGCCTTGCGTTGTGGCGCGGTAACGGCTACATCATAAGCTATGGCGCATTTTCCTTCTTCCTTTCTCGATGAGGTTCTGTCGCGCACCGATATTGTCGAATTGATTGCCCATCATGTGCAACTGAAAAAATCGGGCAATAATTTCATGGGTTTATGCCCGTTTCACCATGAAAAATCGCCGTCTTTTTCGGTGTCTGCGGATAAGCAGCTATTTTACTGCTTCGGTTGCGGCAAAGGCGGTGGCGCATTTCAGTTTTTGATGGATCACGACGGTTATTCCTTCCCGGAAGTGGTCGAATATCTGGCCGAAAAGGCAGGATTGACTGTGCCGCAAAGCGCCGCCCCGGATGCCGATGAGCAGGCCAAACGCAAGCGGGCGCTGGACCTGTTGGACCGGGTGACGGAAGCCTTTGCCAAGGTTTTGGTGGCTGAAGAAGGGCTTGCGGGGCGCGATTATTTTCACCGGCGTAAATTGCCGGATGATTTGATTCGCAAATACAGGCTGGGTTTTGCGCCGCCGGGATACGGTTTTCTGGCGCGCAGCATGGGCCGCGACGAACGTGTTTTGGCGCAACTCGAAGCGGTGGGCTTGCTGTTCAAGGGCGAGCGCGGTTATGCCGATCGTTTTCGCGGGCGGGTGATTTTTCCGATTCGCGACCGGCGCGGGCAGGTGGTCGGTTTCGGCGGGCGTATTCTCGATCAGGGCGAGCCGAAGTATTTGAATTCGCCGGAAACGCCGTTTTTTCACAAATCCGACCTGTTGTACGGATTTTCCGAACACCGCGACGAGATTCGCAAACGCAAATTGCTGCTGGTTGTCGAGGGTTACATGGATGTGCTGGCGCTGGCCGCGCACGATTTGCCGGTCGGGCTTGCGCCGCTGGGCACGGCAATCGGCGAACGGCAAGTGCGCGAAATTCTGCGTCTGAACGATGCGCCGGTATTTTGTTTCGACGGCGACCGGGCCGGTAAACAGGCATCGTGGCGGGCTTTGGAGCGCATGTTGCCGGTGCTGGATGCCGAGCACGGGCCGCGTTTTTTATACCTTCCCGAGGGTGAAGACCCGGATAGTTTATTGCAGCGCGAAGGCGGCGCGGCGTTTATTCAACGCATTGAAAACGAAGCCAAACCGGTATTGAAGACATGGATCGACGGCCTGCTGAATCTGGCCGGACGCGGCCCCGAAGGGCGCGCGCGCATGGCCAAAAAAGCCGATGCGATGCTGGCCACGATGAAGGATGATTATTTGCGCCAAGCATGGCGGTTGGAAGCGGAAAACGTGACTAAATTGCATTTGAAAGATGCTGTAAAACCAAGAAAAGCAACACCGCGCCGGGGTATCGGCGGCATCGCGCCGGATGCCAAATTGCGTGAGGATTTTGTTGCCGCACTGGTGCAGAATCCGGCGCGCGTGCAAGCTCTTCCGGCGGGCGCGGAGCAGTTTTTTCTTGACGATGACGGGTTGAATCAGTTATACACGCGCGTTTTGCATATTTCCGCCGACGATAAGCATCCGATTCAGACGTTAATCAATGCCTTCCCGGAAGACGAACGTATTCCGCGCTGGGCCACGCAGGCCGAGACGACGGATGACGAGTTTTGCGGGCTTTTACTGGCTATCGAGCAGGAAAATATTAAACGTCGCCTGAGGCAGGGCGATTTGAGTACCGAAGAAATCACGCGATTGAAGCGGCGTGAAATTGAAATTAATCGACAACGACGGGGTTGATACACATGGCAGTGGATAAAGAACAGATACGGTTGCAGAACATGGGTGTGCTGATGGCGCGCGGCAAGGCGGAAGGCTACATCACCTATGATGATCTGAATAAACAGCTACCCGAAGGACTGGTCAGTCCGGATCAGGTGGAGAAGGTTATCAATCTGTTCACCGAAATGGGTATTGAGGTGGTCGATCCGGAGCGCGCGCCGAACAGCGAGTACGGCATGCGCAGGGACAAGTTGCGCAAAGAGGATTCGGCGCTCAGAGCCGATACCACCACACTCGGCACGGTGATTCGCATTGATGATCCGGTGCGTATGTATTTGCGCGAAATGGGCACGGTTGAACTGCTCACCCGCGAAGGCGAAATCGAAATCGCGCGGCGCATCGAAGAAGGGCGCACGCAGGTTCTCGAATCAATTTGCCTGTGTCCGGCGACCTTCCGTGAAATCATGCTGCTTGGCGAGTTTGTTCGCGGCGAAGATGCCAATCTGCGTCATGTGCTTGATGTTGATGATAAAGTGGTGAATGCAGCGGCGATTGCCGAATACGAATCGCGCCTCAATAAATCGTCCGACGATGATTTGGATGAAGAAGACGAAGTGGAAGAAATGGACCCGGCCAAGCTGGATGAAGCCATCAAGGCGCGCACTGCGACGCCGGACGGCACACCGATGCAGGAAATGATTATTACCCGCGAGGAGCAGTTGGACGAGGCTATTGCGCATTTCGATGCAGCGGGTGAATTGCACGAAAAATATGTGAAGCTGAAGAAACAACTCGACGGCAAGCCGGATGACGAAAAAATCATCGGTCAGATGCGTATCACGCTTGAGGAAATGCTTGCCGAACTGGTCAGCATTCCGTTTTCCAGTCGGCAGATTGATATGCTGGTGCAGCGCTTTAAGAATGCGGTGGAGCGGGTGCGTAAATACGAGCGGACGATTCGCGATTTGGCTCTGAAATCGAAAATGCCGCGCAAATTATTCATCGACACCTTTACCAGCATGAGCAACGACGAACGCTGGGTCGATTCGGTGCTGGAAGCGCATAGCGATCAACCTTGGGTGGCGGCGCTGGAAGATGTGGCGGGCAAGGTCCGGGAAAATCAGCGGCGCATCAAACGCGTCGAACAGGATGTGGAGCTGCATGTCGGCGAGTTGAAGCAGGTTGCGCGCCGCTTGACGATGGGTGAGGCCAAGGCCAGACAGGCCAAACGCGAAATGATTGAGGCCAATCTGCGGCTGGTGATTTCCATTGCTAAAAAATACACCAATCGTGGTCTTGGTTTTCTGGATTTGATTCAGGAAGGCAATATCGGCTTAATGAAAGCGGTGGATAAATTCGAATGGCGGCGTGGTTATAAATTTTCCACCTATGCAACGTGGTGGATTCGTCAGGCCATCACCCGTTCGATTGCCGATCAGGCGCGCACCATCCGTATTCCGGTGCATATGATCGAAACGATTAACAAAATGATGCGTGTATCGCGTCAGATTGCCCAAGAAATCGGCCGCGAACCGACACCTGAGGAATTGGCCGAATATCTGGAATTGCCGGAAGAAAAAGTGCGGCAGATTCTGGAAGTGGCCAAAGAGCCGGTATCGCTGGAGACACCCATCGGCGACGAAGAAGATTCGCAGTTGAAGGATTTTGTCGAGGATGAAAATGCCGAAAACCCACTCGACGGAGCGGTCAATGCGGCGCTGGCCGAGGCCACACTGGAAGTCTTGGAGCAGCTCACCGAACGCGAACAGAAGGTATTGCGCATGCGTTTTGGCATCGGCATGAACACCGATCATACGCTGGAAGAGGTTGGCAAGCAGTTCGGCGTGACGCGCGAGCGTATTCGTCAGATCGAAGCCAAGGCCTTGCGTAAATTGCGCCATCCGTCACGCGCCAAAAAGCTCAAAACCTTTGCCGAAAATCCGGAGGCACCGTCCGCCATTTGATGGTTGCGTCGGTCTAAGCGCTCCCGTCCGGATTAATCCGGCGGGATGTGGATGCGTTCGATATGTTCGGCGCGGCGTGTTTGTGGATTAATATGGACCAATGCGGCAAAAATGCTGGCCCCGCGTTCGACGGCCTGAAAACGCTGCGGCAGGCGGTTGACCATGCGGTTTAACGCACCTTCCACCTGCATGCCGATAATTGATTGGTAGCAGCCGGTCATGCCGAGGTCGGTCAGATACGCACAACCCTTGGGCAGGATAGTTTGATCGCAGGTCGGCACATGCGTATGCGTGCCGTAAACGAAGGATGCTTGGCCATCCAAATGCCAACCCATACCCATTTTTTCGCTGGTTGCTTCGGCATGCATATCGACGATGACGGCGGCAACATCATCGGGAATTTCCTGCATGATGGCGCTGGCGGCGGCAAACGGGCAGTCCCACGAGCCCATAAATACCTGCCCAATCAGATTGACCACGGCAATGCGATGGCCGGCGGCGGTTTCGCGTAATGTCCAGCCGCGACCAGGGGCGGCGGCACTGAAATTGGCCGGGCGCACGTAGCGCTCGTCTTCGTCCATAACTGGCATAATCTGACGTTGATCCCAGCAATGATTGCCGTTGGTCAGCACATCGACGCCAAGCTCGAACATTTGATTAGCGGTATCCTCGGTCACGCCGAAACCGGCAGCTAGATTTTCGCCGTTGGCAACCACAAAATCGACATGATGTTTATCAATGAGTTGCGGCAGATGCGATTGCAGGGCGCGGCGTCCGGCGCGGCCGATAATGTCGCCGATGGCCAATATATTCAGTTGTTCCGGCATGCGATAACCTCTTTTTCGGTGATGATGATGTCTAGGGCGACATCGTGCGCTTCGGCGGGTATGGGCGGGCATTCCTGACAAGCGAAAGCCAAACCGATGAGCTGTAGCATATGATTTTTATGCTCGGTGAGCCAGCGGTCAAAGCAGCCCTTGCCGAGCCCCAAACGATTGCCACTGCGATCGAAGCCAACCAGCGGGCAAAGCAGAATCGCAGCATCCGCAGTCCATACATCGCCGCCATCGGGTTCGAAAATGTCGAATGCACCGCGCTGCCAACGGGTTGTGGCACTGATACGATGCCATGTCATGTGCCCTGCGGCGTGGGTGACGGGGGCATAAACCGTTGCGTTCGTCGATTCACCCGTGCCTTCGAATAATGATGCGGTGTTTACTTCGTCGTCGAACGAACGGTACACAAGCCGTGGTACGTGTTGGATACTGGCTTGTTGCGCTAAATGTTCGAGAAGGTGTTGCATGATTTTGTCGGATGCGTGTTGGCGCTGCCGTGCGGAAAGGGCGCGCCGCCGAATCAGTGCTTGCTGACGGAATGTGTTTTTTGTGTTCATCGGCATGTGTTCAGCTGTTGATACGGGGGGATTTTATTGGCTTGGGCGAGGATAGAACTGCAGTGGAGGGGGCTAAAAAGAGCACCCCCGCGCTGGCGTAGTGGCGGATTGTTGCCGAACCCTTCGAATCGAAGTGGGCGCTGCATTCTGACTTCAGGTATCTCGACTAGCGAGACGCACACGGCCAAAATAGCTAGGCTCCCTGTCAGCAATTATCGGCTCGGGCAATTAATCGCCTTTCGCTCAACGCAGGGGCGCTTCCGCTAAACCCTGTGCTTGTGATACTACCGCATCCAGCTTGGAAAGCAAGCTGTCGTTATCTTGATTGCGGCTATCCTCTTTTTTGAGTAATTCACCGGCCAGATTCAGCGCCACCAGTGCCAGCAGACGGTCAGAGGCAACGGCTGCACCGAGTTGTATGAGTTCGTCGAAGCGCGATTGAACCAAGGATGCAGCGGCTTGCACCTGCTCCGGGTCGTCGGAACTGCGCACGGAAAAGGTGCGTCCCATCAGGGTAATATCGACTGTTTCGCTCATGAGGGGGTATGCTCCGTTTGCTCAAGAAGGGTGTCGATTTGTTCCATCACCTGTTCCATACGGCCACGCGCTTCGTTGCGTTTATCGTCCAATCCGTGGATTTCGTTTTCCATTTGTTGCACTTGATCACGGCGTTTGCGCAATTCGCCTTCGGCAAGGCGTACAACCTCGCGCAGGCGCTGATTTTCGGCCATCAAGCCTTCCATTTTGCGGCGGATTTCAGCCAACGCGCCGCTCAGTTTTTCCTGACGTTCGGCAAAGGCCTGATTTAAATCGCTATTCGACATCCGTCTATTGAAGCACTGTGATGGCGCTCGGTCAATAGTTTAAGGCCAATCTTGCCGATAATAGATGGGCTCAGGTGTTGAATAATATTGAAGCATAAGTATTCGGCAAAATTATCGTGTATTTTTTTATCGCATGCGGCCATGCTTTCCCCCTTCTTAAAAGCGGATGGACAAAGCAGTTCTGATGCTGTTTTTCGTCAATGAGGTGATGATGTGAGCATTTTGGCAGGTATTCATACGGTAAAACACGCGCTGGAATCGGGTGAGCCGATTTCCGAGCTTATTATTGAGCGCGGTAAGGGTGACGGCGGCAAGGGTAATCGGGGCAAAGGGCATCCGCGTTTGAACGAATTGATTTATCTGGCCAAGGCGCGCCAGATTCGTGTGGTTTTTCAGCAACGGCAGGCCTTGGAACGCTTGGCCGAGGGGGTTCCGCATCAGGGGGTGGTGGCACGGGTTGCCAGCGGTAAACGGCAAAAATTCGAGGAATGGTTGGCGGCCTTGCCGATGCAGAACGACGATGGGCAGAATAACCCCTTGATTTTGCTGCTCGACGGGGTGACCGATCCGCACAATCTCGGTGCTTGCGTGCGCACTGCCGAAGCGGCGGGTTGTGTGGCGGTGATACTGCCGAAAGATCATGCGGCGAGCATGGATTCGCCGGTAGCGGCAAAGGCGGCTTGCGGCGCGTTATCGCGTTTGCCGGTACTCACTGTGACTAATTTGGCGCGCGCGATGAAACAGTTGCAAGATAAAGGGTTCTGGTTGAGCGGTTTGGCTGGTGAGGCAGATGTTTCGCTTTATCAGGCCGGACTGAGTGGTGCGGTTGGTATTGTCATGGGCGCGGAAGGTAAGGGTATTCGCCGCTTGGTGCGCGAGCAGTGCGATCAATTGCTTTCCATTCCGTTGCCGGGGCGGGTGGAATCGCTGAATGTATCGGTGGCTACCGGGGTGACGTTATTTGAAGTGGTGCGTCAGCGCGCCGTTGATGCGGGCTGATGAGGTTGCAGTTGAGAAAGGGAGTGTATTGAAAGAAGAGATGAAGCGGGAGAATCAGATGCCGGAAAATCAGGCTGCTTTTTGGGTGGTCTCATCGTCTTGATTTGCGGAGACAAAGGTTTTGCCGCAATACTGGCAACGGGCTTTGCCGCTTTTCAGGTTGATATAGACCAGCGGATGTTGTCCGTTATCGGAGCAGGAAACGACGCTTTCAGTTACTTTGATTTCGGCAGTCACGGTGGTAATACCTCCCAATACGAATGATGGAACAAAATCTTGAAACGCTTATCCAGAAGGCGGCGAATTGTGTCGAGGTGGGCGTTTATGTCAAGCTTGGCGGACTGAGGTTGTGAACAGCAATGAGAAAGCAGCGGATAACGAGGAGTGCGGCATGGATCGAATACTGATTGAAGGTTTGGAGGTGCGGACGGTGATCGGCATTTACGACTGGGAGCGGGAAATCCGCCAAACGGTGCGTTTGGATATGGAAATGGCTTGGGATGTGAAACGTGCCGCCGCCAGTGACGATATTGCCGATACACTGGACTACAAAGCGGTTTCCAAGCGCTTGATCGCCTTTGTCGAAGCCTCCAGTTTTGGTTTAATCGAAGCATTGGCTGAGCATTGCGCCAATATTGTGTTGCAGGAATTTGATGTGCCGTGGATGCGTCTAAAATTGTCCAAACCGGGGGCGGTGCGCGGCAGCGAGAATGTGGCGGTGTTGATTGAGCGCGGCAGTCTTGAGCGCGCAAGTTCTGAACACGTAAGTCCTGAACACGAGACCGCCGCTTCATGACTGAATTTCTCATTGGTATGGGTTCGAATATCGAACCGCAACGGCATCTTGAAATGGCGGCAACAGCATTGCGCGAGGCATTCCCCGATGCGGTGTTTTCCGCTGTGTACCGTTCGCCAGCGATTGGCATGCAAGGTGCGGCAGATTTTCTTAATGCCTGCTGCCTGCTGCATGGCGATATGTCACAAGCCGCACTCGGCACGTGGTTGAAACAGCTTGAGGATGCGCACGGGCGGGATCGCAGCCGTGGCTCGTGGAAGCCGCGCACCTTGGATTTGGATGTGTTGATGGCGGGCGGAAAAGTTGTCGATGATGAATTGTTTCGTTATGCGCATGCTTATATTCCGGCGCGGGAATTGGTGAAATTGGTGGATGCTCAGGTCGATATAAGCAATCTCGAACGGATGCAGATCAAGCTGGGCTAGGTGGTTTTCAAGCTCGGTTAAACTCGCTTTGCAGCGAGCTGGGCGCTTGTAAATCGGCAGGCGCGCTTTACACTGCTGCGACAATCGTTTTGACAATCGTTTTGGCTAAGAGGAGAGACACATGCTGTTGGTAGTGCCTGCCGAAATACATGATCATGAAGCGCGTGTTGCGGCAACGCCCGAAACCGTGGAGAAATTCATTGCCAAGGGCTTTTCCGTGCAGATTCAGGCCGGGGCTGGCACGGGTTCGCTGATCGCCGATGCCGATTACGAAGCGGCGGGAGCATCCGTGGTTACCGGTGTCAAATCCCTGTATAAACAAGCCGATGTGGTGCTCAAGGTGCGCGCACCGGAGAAAAAAGAAATCAAACAACTGCCCGCAAACGCTACCGTTATCAGTCTTTTTTCGCCGTACAACAATCCGCTGCTGGCCGATTACAACAAGCACGGATTGACTTGTTTCGCGTTGGAAATGGTCCCGCGTATTTCGCGGGCGCAGAGCATGGATGTGTTGTCTTCGCAGGCCAATATCTCCGGTTACAAATCGGTATTGATGGCGGCCGAGCATTATCGGCGCTTTTTCCCGATGATGATGACTGCCGCAGGCACGGTGCAACCGGCGCGGGTGTTGGTGATGGGTGCGGGCGTGGCCGGATTGCAGGCGATTGCCACGGCGCGCCGTTTGGGGGCGCAGGTGGAGGCATTCGATGTGCGTACCGCCGCCAAAGAGCAGGTGGAAAGTCTGGGTGCGAAATTTGTCATGGTGGAAGCGGAAGAAGATGCCGAAGATGCCGGTGGTTATGCCAAGGAAATGAGCGAAGAATATAAGCGTCGGCAGGGTGAATTGATTGCCGAACATGCGGCGCGTGCGGATATTATTATCACCACGGCGCTGATTCCCGGACGCCCAGCACCGGTGCTGATTAACGAGGATATGCTCAAGGCCATGCGTACCGGTTCGGTGCTTGTCGATATGGCTGCAGGGCTTGGCGCTGGAGGGGTGGGTGGCAATTGCCCGCTTAGCGAGGTGGATAAGCTTGTTGTTAAACACGGGGTGACACTGGTCGGCGAAAGCAATATTCCATCGCTGATGGCCGCCGATGCCAGCCAGTTGTATGCACGCAATTTGTATAATTTCGCTGAATTGATGAGCGACGGTGAGGGTGATTTGAATAGCGGCCTTGATGATGAAATCGTTACTGCGGCGCTATTGTGCCGGGGTGGGGAATTCTTGAAGCCGGATTTGATTAAAGAAAAATCGGCTAAGGGGGGCAAAGTATGAATGCGGAAATAGCGAATACTGCTGTCGGCGCGGCTGCCGAAGCGAGCGCGCACGGCGCAGCCGTCGATCCCTTTATTTTCGGTTTCACGGTGTTTGTGCTGGCGGTTTTTGTCGGCTATCACGTGGTTTGGAACGTCACACCAGCCTTGCACACGCCGCTGATGAGCGTCACCAATGCGATTTCCGGCATTATTATTGTCGGCGCGATTCTCGCCGCAGGTCCGGCGGAAATGAATCTTGGCAGTGTGCTGGGTTTGATCGCCGTGGCCTTGGTGGCGGTGAATATTTTCGGCGGTTTTCTGGTCACGCAGCGTATGCTGGCCATGTTCCGCAAACGCAAATAACCGCTTGTCGGGCAGGGGATACTGATGTCTGAAAATATGGTGGCGCTGGCCTATCTGGCCGCTGCAATTCTGTTTATTTTAGCTCTGAAGGGCCTATCCAACCCCGAATCGGCGCGGCGCGGCAATCTGTTCGGCATGATCGGCATGGCGCTGGCCGTAGTCGTCACACTCGGCCTTTCCGGTGTGCACAATTACCTGTGGATATTCATTGCCGTACTGATTGGCGGCAGCGTCGGCACATGGATTGCGCGTAAAATTCCGATGACCCATATGCCGCAATTGGTTGCCGCCATGCATTCGCTGGTCGGCCTTGCGGCGGTGATGATTGCTGCTGCCGCCTTGTACGATCCGGCGGCTTTCGGTATCGCTACTGCCGATGGCGGTTTGTACGTTTCCAGCCGTATCGAGATGTTTCTCGGTACCTTTATCGGCGCGATTACCTTCACCGCATCCGTGGTCGCCTTTACCAAATTGCACGGTCTGGTTTCCGGGCGGCCATTGACGTTTGGCGGTCAGCATTGGGTGAATTTATTGCTTGGTGCGGTGATGATCGGGGCCGGTATTGTGTTTTGCATGACTGGCGACTGGACGCCGTTCCTTATCATGACTGGTGTGGCTTTGCTGCTCGGCGTGCTGCTGATTGTGCCGATTGGCGGCGCGGATATGCCGGTGGTGGTGTCGATGCTCAATTCCTATTCCGGTTGGGCGGCGGCGGGGATTGGTTTTACGCTCGGAAATAACATGCTGATTATCGCCGGGGCGCTGGTCGGCTCCTCCGGTGCGATTCTGTCTTATATTATGTGCAAGGCGATGAATCGCTCGCTGTTTAACGTATTGCTCGGCGGTTTCGGCAATGTTGCAGCAGCCGATGGCGCTGCCGATGCGCCTGCCGACAGGCCGTTCAAAGCGGGCAGTGCCGATGATGCTTCTTTTCTGCTGCGCAACGCCGAAAGCGTGATTATTGTACCCGGTTATGGTTTAGCTGTGGCGCGCGCTCAGCATGCGCTGAAAGAGGTCGTGGAGGCATTGATTCGCGACGGTGTGAAGGTGCGATTCGCCATTCATCCGGTGGCCGGACGCATGCCGGGGCATATGAATGTGCTGCTTGCCGAAGCCGATGTGCCGTATGATTTGGTGCAGGAAATGGATGAAATCAATCCCGAATTCGCCGATGCCGATGTGGCCTTGGTGATCGGCGCTAACGATGTCACCAATCCGGCAGCCAAAAACGACCCGCAAAGCCCGATTTACGGCATGCCGGTACTCGATGTCGGCAAGGCGCAGCATATCGTGTTCATCAAACGCTCCTTGTCTCCCGGTTATGCCGGATTGGACAACGACCTGTTCTACATGGACAAAACCATGATGCTCTTCGACGACGCCAAAAAAGCCTGCGAAGCGATATTGCAAACGTTGGATTAGTTGATCGCGTGGTAGGTTGTACAATGAGTAATGTGAAATAATAGCTTGCACTAAAAGGTAGAGGATATGATGAATAGAGTGAAAAAAATCGAGAGGGACTTCCGCTTCTTTCCAAGTCCTCAATTAATGCGTTAAAGCAAACGTATGGGAAATAGGTTTGTAACAGGGATAGACGATATTGGAACAATGACTGGAAAGAGCGAGGGCTGGACATTTATTTCCTTTCACGAGAAGTTTCTTTCAGCGTTTAATCATTCAGCCCAAGATATTCTTAAAAATAGTGGTTTGAAAAGTTTTCATGCTAAAGAATTCAAAAGAAGAAAATCACAATACTATGGCGAGTTTCTATGTCTTATTAAAAGAACCCTTGCTGAAGGCGAAAGCTCCTTAATTTGCTGCACACTCCTAGACGAAAAGTGGAAAAAGGAATTTGGAGTATTCTGTGATAAAATCATTGGCAAATCATTTTGCCAAGCCAATGTTAATGATCCTCGCATTATTGCAGCATCTAAAAAAATTGCAGCACCACTTTTCACATATCAAAGAATATCATCACGAGAAATAGAAGCAGACTATACTTCCATTGATATAGATAAAAACTCTAGGGGCTGACACCTGACTTTTAACGAGTTAAGGTGGTCATGTGTACGTAAAGTATTGTAAGTTAAGCAGAAATAAGCAGTTAGAACTGATGAAATACTTCGTCGCGGGTTCAACGGCCAAGGTGGCCGCAGATTTAGCAGGAATCCATCGCAATACAGCGGTCAGGTTTTTCCATAAATTGCGAGAGAAAATAGCGTTGAAACAAGCCCAGCGCAGTGAGCAGTTCAGTGGCGAAATCGAGTTGGATGAAAGTTACTTTGG
>JAJRWP010000176.1 GCA_021545645.1 Zetaproteobacteria bacterium
ATTCCAACGCAGTGGCGCAGAACGCAATTGCGCCTCCTCGGAAGCAACATGCAGCAAGCGTACCAAATGCCGCGCCGTATCATTCAGCGCCGCTGTTGCCGGGAGAAACAAATTGGGTATCACAAAAGCGGCAACCATCGCCATCACCACCATCACCAACATGATTTCCAGCAGCGTAAAACCGCGCGCGCGCGACAAGGCGACGTTGCTGCCCGATTGGCTTGCCGTCAGCGCGCTACCAGTTGCCAATATCGGCATCGAATCCCGAACCGCCGCTACGCCCGTCGCCGCCATAAGACAAAATATCGAAATCGCCATGCACACCCGGCGACAAATAAATGAAATCGTTGCCCCACGCATCCTTGGGCACACTATCAAGATAGCGACGGCCCGCCTTGCCGGCTGCGGTCAAGGCCTGCAGACCCTCGCTGGAAGTCGGATAACGGCTGTTATGCAGACGGTATAATTTCAACGCCTGCGCAATACTGGTAATCTGGGTTTTGGTCGCCTGCACCTTGGCTTCGTCGGCGCGTTCGATAAATCGCGGCGCAACAAGTGCCGCCAGTACACCAATAATCACCAGAACCACCATAATTTCGAGCAGGGTAAAGCCCCGTTCTTGCCCATTTTGTTGCACATCCGCCGCCAATTTCATAATTTCTACTCCTTGTGTGAGCTGTCTCATTCATTCAGCCAGAAATCGTTGCGCTTCAGCGGATCATAAAGGCGTTGCCCATCCACCGCCATCACCCACGGCCCGCGCCGTACATCATCCGCTTCGTGAATCAATCGATCCAACATCAGCCACGAACCCAGCAATGGGCCGTGCATAGCCAACGCCTGCTTGGCATACAATGAACACACCGGATAAGACGGGCAGGGCCGACCATCCAAATGGCCCAGCCAGCGCTGATACATGGCCAGCGGCGCCTGCAATGCCGATGTAGAAACAACACCCGCTGGCGCTGTATTTATCGCTGCATGCGTTCCGGCAGCAACAAAAAAACTGCCGACCGCCAACAATCCGTAAATGCTAAAAAACCGGAGCATCACCACGGTCTGCCCGGCAAACCCGAAGCCTGCCAAAGCCCTTGCCACCACACCACATAGGCCTCGAATGCACCGCGTTCAGCCAGCGAAACGGCGGAAAACACACTGCCCGACCACAACCACAGCGTCAGCAAAGCAAAAAACACGGTTACCGGCCCCATTTTTCGCTTCGCCGCCCAAAACGTAAGCAAAAGCATCGGCCAAACCATCAACGCCGCGATGCCCGCATCGTGCCAGCGCCCCAACCATGCATGCCCTGCACCGGGAAACACTGTCGCAAAAATTCCGGCAAAACGCGAATCAGATGGCTGCGGCGGCGCGTGTAATAATTGATATTTGGCCAATAACACACCGTTCAAGGAAGCGATTTCAAGCCTTGAAACATCCTGCCGCTGGCGCATGTCAATCAACTTCGCCGCGATTGCTGCGCGCTCCCGCCAAACACCGGAAGACGATGCCGCCACACCGCGCAACATGGCGACGGCCTGCGCATCCCGCCCTTGAACAGCCAAGGCGATGCCCTGCCGGTAAGCATCGGCGGCAGAAGCTCCGGCATGCAGGGGCGCAATGACAAGCAGCAACAATAGCAAAGATGCATAACGCAGCATCAACGCACCAACTCGTTCATTTCCATAATCGGCAGCAAAATCGCCAATGCCAACACTCCGACCATCACCGCCATCAGCATCACCAATATCGGTTCCAGCAACGTCACCAAGCGTTTCAGCGTGCGCGATGCCTCGGCATCGAAGCTGTCGGCAACACGAATCAGCATCGTATCAAGCTGGCCGCTTTGCTCGCCGACAGCAATCAGACGAATGGCAAGATGCGGAATATAACCGGATAATTTCAGCCGTTCGGCCAGACTTTCGCCTTCGCGCATTGATTCGCGTGCAGCAACCGCCGCTTCACGCACAGGCTCCATGACCACGCTCTGGCTGGCAATATGCAGCGCCGAAAGCACCGGCACGCCGCCACCGAGCAGCAGCCCCAAGGTGCGCGCATATCGCGCTGTTTCGATTTTACGCAACAAACCGCCCATGCCCGGCAAACGCAACAGCAAAGCATCACGCCGGTAACGAAATTCATGCACGCGCATACCGACACGATAAGCAACCACCAGCAAAACAATCAGCAAAAACAACCATATACCATGTGCACGCAAGCCGTCGGATACGGCAATCAGCACGGAGGTCAGCCACGGCAAATCGCCACCGGCGCGGGCAAACACACCGGCCACTTGCGGAACCACCACCGTGAGCAGAAAAACCATGACCAGCAAGCCAAAACCGGCAACCACCAAGGGGTAAAGTATTGCCGACAATAATTCCTGCTGCAATTCGCGGCGGTGTTCCATCAATTCGGACAAACGGCTGCTCACCGCATCCAACTGGCCAGTTTCCTCGCCCGCCGCCACCATATTGCAAGTCACATCGTCGAAATTGGCTTGTTTCATTGCCTCGGCCAGCGAAACCCCTTCCAACACCTGCTGACGCAACGC
>JAJRWP010000177.1 GCA_021545645.1 Zetaproteobacteria bacterium
CCGTACATGGGGAAAAAAGGGCAAGGTTAACGTTGTCCGCTCGGCTTTGAATTTTCTGATTGCGGAGGGTCGTGAAGGCGAATTCTATTATCCATCGCGTATTGCCATCGGCGCGGACGATCGCGTGTATGTTGCCGATGCCTACAATAATCGTGTGCAGGTTTTCGATAGCTCCGGCGTTTTTCTGCAAAGCATCGGCGGGCTGGGGTTGCGGGGTGGTCGCTTCCGAATTGCTGCCGGTCTTGCTGTCACAAGCGATGGTTCATTGTTTGTGGCGGACTTTTACAACAATCGCATTCAGTGCTTTGATCATGATGGCAAGGTCATTAAATCATGGGGCAGCGAGGGACGTCAGCCAGGCGAGTTTTCCGGCCCTACAGGTATTGCAGTTGCTCGCAATGGAGAAATTTATGTGGCTGACTGGGGTAACGACCGCGTTCAAAGATTCGTGTTACATTGATCCTTTCTATACAAAAGAATTGGAGCAATAGATGAGTGGATGCGATTGCCACATTGAAATGGAGCATGAGGAACAGCGACGTACATTAATCTTGTTTCTTACCATCAATGCCATCATGTTCTGCGTAGAATTTATCTTTGGTATTGTCGGTCAGTCCACAGGCTTAATATCAGATGCAGTGGATATGCTTGCTGATGCTTTAGTTTATGGGGTCGGTTTGTATGCCGTAGGGAAGTCTGTATATATAAAAAATCGAGCGGCTTACTTTAGTGGTTGCTTTCAGATTATACTGGCTTTAGGGGTTTTGGCAGATGTGGTTCGCCGGTTTCTTTTTGGAAGTGAACCTGAATCTATGTGGATGATAGGGTTTGGACTGCTGGCATTGCTTGCCAATATCTGGTGTTTGCTACTTATCGCTAAACACCGTCATGGCGAAATCCACATGCGAGCCAGTTGGATATTTTCTAAAAATGATGTGATTGCTAATGTAGGCGTGATTTTGGGAGGCGTACTGGTCTATCTATTTGATTCTCATTTACCTGATCTGCTGATTGGTTTTGCCATTGTGATAATTGTTGTCCGAGGTGGATTTGCCATCATCAAAGATGCAGAAAAGAAAGTATAGTCAACCAGAGTATATCCCTCGGTAAGGTAGCCAACTATGAAGAATGAGGGTGCAGGAAAGAACAATAGTTAGGCAAGCCATGCAACTTTTTACCGCTATTTAGGGCAGGACAATAATCATCTGGGGTTAGATGTTTTATGGTCGTGGCAGATGGTTTCCGGTTGCAGGGTGGCATGCTCAATACCGTGTTTCTTGAGTACCTGCAAAAGTATTGGAAGCAATGCATTCCAAGCATCCATACAGGCGATTTGAATATGCGCAGACAGCGCGAGTTGGCCGTTTGGCAATCGCCAAATATGCACATGATGCATACCGACAACCGTTGCAATATCCTGCACCGCCTGTTTAATGGTATCTGCATCCACATCTTGCGGAACACCTTCCATAAGCTCCAAGGTGGTTTCGCGCAGCAATCGCCAGCCACCCCAAGCGAGAATACCGGCAACAAGAAACGACAGCAGCGGATCAATCGGCATCCAACCGGTGAAAAGAATCACGCCGCCGGCAATTATAGCCGCCACAGAACCGAGCGCATCGCCCAATACATGCCAGTAAACAGCGCGTGTATTGATATCGGCGCTGCCGTGCAGCCAGCGCATAATAATCAGATTAATCATCAGGCCGACGGCGGCAATCAGCAGCACCATACCGCCCTGAACCGTTGGCGGATCGGCCAATCGCCCCAAAGCCTCCCAGACTATCCAGCCACTGAGCAGCCACAGCATTAAACCATTCACCTGTGCAGCAAGTATTTTGGCGCGACCATAACCATAGGTCATGCTTGTATGCGCTGGCCGCCCGGCAATGCGCCGGGCAAGCATAGCCAAGGCCAGCGCGGCAACATCCGAGACCATATGTCCGGCATCGGCCAGCAACGCCAGCGAATTGGCCATCAATCCGCCGATCAATTCCACCACTGCGAACGCCGCCGTCAACCAGAAGGCGGCGTTCAGCGAATGGTGATGATTAGCGTGGCTCAAGGCCTGTTCCCTTGCTGAATCGGCCATACAGACATGGCAATACAAACAGCGTTAGCAGCGTCGAAGATACCAGCCCGCCAACCACCACTGTTGCCAATGGTTTTTGAATTTCCGAACCGATACCGCTTGCCAGCAGCAGCGGAACAAGCCCCAATCCGGCAATCATGGCTGTCATCAATACCGGTCTTAAACGGCTTTCAGCTCCGTTGCAGATGGCCTCGTTGATGTTGGCGCAATCATTCCTGTGCCGGTTAATCGCATCGACCAAAACCACACCATTGAGTACCGCCACCCCGAACAGGGCAATAAAACCGATACTCGACGGTACCGATAGATATTGCCCGGATGCCCATAACGCCAAAATCCCGCCAATCAAGGCCATCGGGACGTTCAACATAATCAGCGTCGCCTGACCGACAGAATGGAACATAAAATAGAGCAGCAGAAATATCATTAATAACGACAACGGTACGACAATCATCAGCTTGGCTTGCGCCCGTTGTTGATTTTCGAATTGGCCGCCGAAGACCACCGCATAACCCGGCGGCAGCTTGATTTCATTTTGAATGCGCTGGTCCAGTTCGGCGACCAGCGAACCCATATCCCGGCCTTCCACATTGCTTTGAATGACCACGCGACGCTGAACATCGTCACGTCTGATCATCGGCGGCCCTTGTTCGACACCAATCGAGGCAACATCTGCAAGGCGCACCCAAGCGCCATCGGGTGCTTGCAGAATCAGATTGCCGATGGCTTTCGGGCTATCACGGAATCCCTTAGCCAAACGCACATAGATATTATAGCGCTCATTGCCCGAAATCACTTGTCCGGCATTTGCCCCGCCAATGGCATCGGCGACCAAACTCATCACATCATCCACCGGAATACCGTAGCGATCCAGTTTGCCGCGATCCGGATGAATAACCAGTTGCGCTTCGCCCTCGATCTGCTCCATGGCCACATCGCGCGTGCCGACGACGCTTTTGGTGAGTTTTTCGATTTCTTTGCCTTTTGCGGCCAGCACATTCAGATCGGGTCCGAACAATTTAATCGCCAGTGCGGCTTTGACGCCGGATATTAGCTCATCGACACGCATGGCAATCGGTTGGGTGAAGGAAATCAGCAATCCCGGCATGACTTCCATTTTTTCACGCATCAGTTTTTGTAGTGCCAGCCTGTCACCGGCGCTTGTCCATTCAGCAAGCGGTTTCAGGCCGACAAATAGCTCGACATTGGATACAGGTTCCGGGTCGCCGCCGATTTCCGCCCGCCCGATTCGCGACGAGACATAAGTGATTTCCGGGAACCCTTCAACCAGTATCTTTTCCAGTTTTTGTCCCACACCTTTGGCGAAACCGAGCGACGAAGAGGGGGCCAACGTGATACGGATAGCCAGCGTTCCTTCTTCCAGTTCCGGTACAAATTCCGTACCCAAAAATGGTACAATGGCGATGGTTGCCACGAAGGCTACAGCCGCGCCGCCGACCACTTTTTTACGCATTTTCAAGGCTGAACGCAGCAGGCGATGGTAGGTGCGCGCAATGGGGGCGAGCACCGGGCTTTCTTTGTGAACCACACCTTTGGTGAACGCATAAGTCGCCAGCACCGGCATCACCAGCAAGGCAACCAGCAGCGATGCGAACATGGCGAAGCAGATGGACAGCGCCATCGGTGTGAACATCTTGCCTTCCACGCCTTCCAGTGAAAACAGCGGTGTGAATACCAGCAGAATAATCAGCACTGCAAACAGCACCGGTCGCGCCACTTCTTTTGAAGCTTCGGTGATGCGCAAAGCGATGCCGTGATCGCCTTGCGGCGTTTTTTCCAGATGTTTGAAGATGTTTTCCACCATCACCACCGAACCATCGACCATCATGCCGATGGCAATCGCCAAGCCGCCCAAACTCATCAGATTGGCCGAAATACCGTAGTGTTGCATCACCGCCAGTGCCGACAACACCGAAATCGGCACGGACAACAGTACCAATGTCGCCGCCCGCACATTCATCAGGAACAGAAACAAAATGATGATAATCAACACAAAGGCTTCAAGCAGTGCTTTTTCCACCGTCCATACGGCCTTGTTGATTAAATCCGACTGATCGTAAAACGGTTGAATCGTAACGCCTTCAGGCATGGATTTTTGCACAATTTCCAGCCGCGATTTGACATCGTCGATGGTGTTTTTGGTATTCGCACCAAAGCGTTTGAGCACAATACCGACCACCACTTCACCAAGCGGTTTCACACTGCCGTCGGCAGCGCGTTCGGTCATGGTCACTGCGCCTTGGCGAATTTCACCGCCAAAAGCTACCGTCGCCACATCGCGGACACGCACCGATATACCATCGATGGTTTTTACCGGAATCGCAGCAATCGCTGCCAACCCCGCTTTGCCGCTGGGAACCCAGCCAACCCCGCGAATAACCAATTGTTCGTCACCCTGCGGCAGATACCAGCCACCGGCATTGCGGTTGTTGGCTTCAATAGCGTTGACTACATTACCGACATGCAGATTATAAGAAAGCAGCCGTTCGGGATTAAGGTGTACCTGATATTGGCGCACTTCACCGCCGTAGGAGAGAATATCGGTAACGCCGCCGACCGGCATCAGCATCAATTTGACCACCCAGTCGTTCAGCGCCCTGAGGGTCATGGCATCGAAACCTGCAGCCGGGTCGGATTTGATAATGTATTGGAATACCTGTCCTAAACCGGAGGTGTTGGGGCCTATTTTCGGTATACCCGCCCATGTAGGAACCGTCTGGCGGGCATCCTGAAGCTTTTGGAACACCAACTGTCTGGCAAAATAAATATCCGTGCCTTCTTTGAATACCACGGTAATCACCGACAGTCCTGTTTTGGAAATCGAACGCACTTCTTCGACATCGGGCAGCGAATACATCACCGCTTCAATCGGGTAGGTAATCAGTTGTTCGACTTCTTCCGAGGCTAGTCCTTGCGCTTCGGTATTAATTTGCACCTGCACATTGGTCACATCGGGAAAAGCATCGAGATTCAATTTCGGAACGACAAATATCGCATAGCCCATGGAACCGACCAGCAACATAAGAATCAGTAAGCGGTTGTTGACCGCAGCATCAATCAATTTTGTCAGCATGATCGCGGCCTCAATGGTTGTGCACTTCAGAACCGGCTTTAGCCAGTTCCGAAGCAAGCACAAATGCGCCCTTGGTTACAACAGCTTCGCCTTGTTTGACACCTGCGAAAAGTTGCACCATTCCCATGCTGGCTTTGCCGACTTTCACTTCGCGGCGTTCGAAATGCCCCGGTTCTTCTTCGACGAAGACAATCAGTTCGCTGCCCTGACGTTGGATAGCCTGTTCGGCAATCAATAACGCGTTATCGCCTGCACCTGTTGCAATATCTGCGCGTACAAACATGCCCGGATGCAATAAATCGTCTGAATTTTTGATTTCCAGACGCACACCGGCGGTGCGCGTGACCGTATCGAGTTGGTGATGGATGTTGATGACAATACCCGAATAGTGCGCACTGCCGCCTTTTGGCATGACGGATGCGGATTGTTTGATTTTGATGTCGGCCAATTGCGTTTCCGGTATTTTAACCTCAACCCATACACGCGATTCATCGACCACTTGCATCAAGCGGCTTCCCGCCGCCAAATGTTGACCAAGGCGGAAATCGTCGGCGACCACCGTACCGCCATGTGGGGCGCGCAAGGTCAGAAGCCCGTATTCTTCCTGTTTAATCAAGCCTGCAATATCGTGTTTGCTCAAGCCGTAGGAATAAAGCGTTGCTTTGGCGGCAGCCAGATTGGCATGCATGGTCTGATAGGTGCTTTCAGCCTGTTGCAAGCGTGCCTGAGAAACGATTTTTTGCTGCGCCAGTTTTTTCAGACGCGTCAGTTCCTGCGTGCTTCTGTTGTGTTCTGCTTTTGCTTTCAGATAAGCGGCCTCTGCTTGTGCCAGTGCGGTACTGTTCAGGGTGACCAGCTTCTGCCCTG
Organism: Zetaproteobacteria bacterium; assembly: GCA_021545645.1. Classification (GTDB taxonomy): domain Bacteria; phylum Pseudomonadota; class Zetaproteobacteria; order Mariprofundales; family Mariprofundaceae; genus UBA1543. The sequence continues at coordinate 6,054 of JAJRWP010000177.1, forward strand.
TTTTAACATGATCGCCCAAGCGAACATGCCGGGCATGCACAACGGCATCGACCAGTGTGGTTATATCAGCCAATGCATAAGCATTGAATGCGACAACTCCCGGGGCGCTAAGCACTTGTGTTTTTGGGCGTAATTGCAGTGTTTCGGTTGTGATACCGGCCTGTTTGATTTGCGCAGCTGTCAGTTTGATGAGGCCGCCTTCTTCATGATCGCCGTGGCCGCCTTTTTCATGGCCGCCATGCTCGCCTGCAATGGCCGAAGAGCTGATTGAAAGTATAAATACCGTTAAAAATGAAATAATTGTTTTCATGATTGGATTCCTTTGAGGATATATTCGGGATGACCGAGGACTTCGGCCAGTCGGATTCGCGCTAACCAGCCCAATTTAATGATTTCAAGTGCAGTGATTCGGGCATCAAGCCCTTGTCGGATATGCACGACCAGTTCTTCCAGATCCAATTCGCCTGCGTCGTAGGCTTTTTGAGCCAGTGTGATGGTGTCTTTGGCGCTTTGCTGCATTTTTGAATTGATAATGCCGGATAAGGCTTGCATGGCATTGTTATGGTTATCAATTGCACTCTGTACCGCATAACGCAATTGCTGTTTGGACCAGTTTAGCCCCATTGTTAGCCGTTCTTTTTCAGCCAAAGCTGCGTGGTATGCGCCCTGATGGCTGTTCAAAATAGGGAAGGGCAGCGTGACCCCCAGTTTCATTAAATTTTCTCCGGCTTCACGGCCTGTCATGGCACTTAAAGTGATGTCGGGGATGCGTGCAGCACTGGCCAGATTGGCCCGAGCATCGGATTGCGCCAGTTTTGCGCGCAAGGCGGCAAGATCGGGACGCGATTCAAGGGCCAGTTTGTATGCATTTGGCGGCGACTGCCAACCCGCTAGCAGTTTGGGAAGCTTTAGCTTGCCGCTTGTTTGCACTGTTGGCTGATTGTCTTGTCCTAAGGCAAGCAAATAGCGTTGTTGGCTTTGCGTTAAGCGCTGTTTAGCAACTGTTGCTGCATTCAGTGCAGAGGCAAAGGCCGATTGGGCAAGATTGGCATCCAATTGGCTGGATTGCCCCAATTTCAATTGCCTCGCCACGGCATGGCTGACGCTTTCCAGTATCTTGCTTTGCTGGTTGCGTAGATCAAATGTCTGACCGGCATAATAGAGTGTTACATAAGCTCGGGCAGCTTCAATCATTAAGCGCTGGCGCGTGCTTTCTCTATTTTGGCCGACCGCATTTAAAGCGGCTTGCGCCGATTGTTCTCTGTAGCCTTGTTTACCGGCAATTTCGATGCCTTGAGAGAGGGTGATATAATAATCGTTGGCTGTGCCGCCGCCATTCAGGCGGCGGCGTTGTGGTTCTAGAGAAAGCTCCGGATTGTAGGCATAAGCACCTTGTTCCGTCAGGTTTCCTTTGGCGATTGCAATAGCCTGCTCGGCCATTTGCAGTCTTGGATGTTGCGCCACGGCCTGCGCCATGGCTTGTTCTAGCGTGTTTGCATCGGCAAGCCACGGATTCAGGCAGATGAATATGCCGGTAATAATATAAGGTATGCGCACAGTTTCCCCCTGTGTCTTAAATTGGTTTTAAACGGGTTTGAACGGGGAAAGCCAAACAGTGCTTACAAACGATTTTCCTTAGGTGAAACACCTCATGAAAAACTTTGATAATTCGTTGTAAACGACTGTTTTAGCTGTGTAAATATCGTGGAGGGTGTTCGATGCGATGGATGAAACTGACGGTATTCAGGGCTACTGCTTGTTGAATTTCCGCTGGGAAGCTGTCGGTGGATTTAAGCGCAAAGGTTTGCTGCTCAGCAAACACATGTGAGGCATGAATCTGACAAACTTGATCCACCTGACCCTGATCGCCATCCATGGGATCATGATGATGGGCAATCATGCCTGTATCGGTATCCATATGATGCACATGGATATCGTATCCACAGGTGAATATGGAAAGTTGTAAAGCGACAAATGCCATGACTGCCAAGATTCGCATGTGATGAAGATAGTCGGAAAATAACGCATTGCAAGCTTTGTCCGTCGCAACACGATGCTTTCATTGAACTTTCATCTTAGCGGGTTTAGCTTGCCGCCATGACTTCTCGCAAAGGACATATTCGCGGTGTGTCCCGGCTTATGGCCGGGTTGTTTACCGTGCAACTTGTTCTGACCGGTTTTTGTTTATTAACCGCCGATGCGCACGCGATGCCGATGGCGAAAATGGCTGTTCAGCAGAGCAAAGATATGGCGGCACACTGTGCCAAGCCTTTTTTGCACGATGCTCAGCATTCAGAGGATGAGACCTCCGGTTGTTTCCATTGCGATGATCCTGAGCTTTTCGTCAAAGCTGCGCCAGTTGATCTTCCTTCTTTCACTCCGGTGCTGGCGCTTGTGGTTGTTATGCCTGAAGTGGCCTTATGGACTGCTGGCGATTCGCTTCCGGTTAGTTTGATGCCGACAGGACCTCCCGGTTCTGCGGCGCTTCTTTATACAACCAGCCAACGTATTTTAATCTGATTTAATCCTTCTTGCAGTGTCGCGTCTTTACGATGCGATTTGTGTCGTTCGTTTTTAACGTCGCTCTGAAAACTATGCAGGAGGATTCCTTGAATTGTTCGTATAAATCTATTTATGTTTTGTTTGCTTTTACATTGTTGTTGCCTCCATCTGTTTTTGCGGATGAATCGAGCCTACCGCTTTTGGAACTCGAAACAGGCTTGCCGCAGGATGCATCTGCGCAGCAGCAAGCCGATATTCTTACGCTCTCGGCAGCGGAAAAGATTGCTTTAAGAGATAATTCGGGGCTTGCAAGCATGGCAAGCCGAGCCAAAGCGATTGCACAAATCCCGCCGCAGGTGGGCACACTGCCCGATCCGCACTTGGCTTTCGATTCAGTCAATCTGCCGGTGGATTCGTTTTCCACGACGCAGGAAAACATGACGCAATTGCGTGTCGCTCTTTCGCAGGAAATCCCTTTTCCCGGCAAACTCAGATTGAAAGAAGAAGCAGCGCAATTCGAAGCGGAATCGGCTGGTTTCGATGTCGTGGAAACCCGTCTGCGGCTGGTTCGCAATGTGCGTATTTCATGGTGGAATTTATTTTATCTGGATCGCTCGCTAGAAATTATCGAGCGCAACAAACAATTACTCCGGCAGTTTATCCGTATTGCCGAAACCAAATACAAGGTTGGCGAAGGTTTGCAGCAGGATGTGTTGCTGGCGCAGGTGGAGCTTTCCAAACTGCTGGATATTGATATTCAATTGGTGGGCGCGCGGCGGGATGAAGAAGCGCGCCTGAACGCATTGCTGAATCGGCCCACATATCTTGCTATTCGCCTGCCGTTCAAAATAAAGGAAGCGTTGCCGAAGATGCCGCCGGAAGCCGAATTGCATCGGATTGCCCTGCATGCCCGGCCCTTGCTGGCCAGTCAAGGCGAGCGTATCAAAGCGGCGGAAAAAAGAGTGGATTTGGCCGATTTGGATTATTATCCCGATTTCAAAATCGGTGCGGGCTATGGTTTCCGTCAGGGGAATAACACGGGCCGTACAGGTTCCCGTGCGGATTTTGCCAGCATCGGTGTAAGTCTTAATCTACCGATTTACACATCGGGCAAACAAGATCGCGCATTGGCGCAGCGCAAAGCGGAAGTGGCGAAAGAAGAGTTCGCGCTACGCGATGTTACTGAAGCCGTCTGGTCCGAGGCCTCAAGTGCACTGGCTAATTATATCAAATCGAAAAAGCAGGCATCGTTGTTCAGAACCGGCATCATTCCGCAAGCCAGTCAGACCGTGGATTCCATGCTGGCCGGTTATCAGGTGAACAAGGTGGATTTCCTCAACCTCGTTAACTCCCAAATCACGCTTTACAACTACGAAACCTTGTACTGGAAGGCCCTGACGGGTGCGAAGCAAAGCCAAGCACGTCTGGAAGCCGCCATTGGTGAAAAAATTGCTAAGGAGAGCACAGATGAATAAAAAGACCCTAGGTATTGTCATGATTACGCTGGTGTTGGGTGTGGGCGGCGGTTATTGGTTGTCACCTCAGAAGCAATCGGCAACTCCAGATCAACAAAGTGCCAAATCGGAGAGTGAACGCAAGCCTTTGTTTTACCGCAATCCGATGAATCCAGAGGTCACATCGCCTGTGCCTGCCAAGGATAATATGGGCATGGATTATATCGCCGTTTATGCCGACGACGGCCAGTCTGCGAACGAACCCGCAGGCACGGTAAGAATTGATCCGGTTACCGTGCAAAATATCGGTGTGCGCACGGCGTTGGCTGTGCGCAAAACCTTGACCCGCGATGTGCAGAGTGTGGGGCGTGTGGATTATGATGAAAAACTGATTACCCGCTTGCATCCGAAGACCGAAGGCTGGATTGGCAAGCTGCGCGTCGATGAAACCGGCGAACCGGTGAAAAAAGGTGAAATCCTATTATCAATTTATTCGCCGCAACTAGTGTCCAGTCAGGAAGAATACCTGCTCGCCTTGAATAATATGAAAACGTTGGAGAACAGTCCATTTCCGGATATTCGCCGTGGTGCGGCCGATTTGCTGCGCTCGACCCGTGAACGGCTTGATTTGTTGGATGTTCCCGAACATCAGATCAAGGCATTGGAGAAAACGCGCAAGGTGATGAAATTTCTACACATTCACTCGCCGTTCGATGGCATTGTGGTCAATATTGGTGCACGCGACGGGCAATATGTGACGCCGCAAAACGAGATTTACATGATTGCCGATCTTTCCAATGTGTGGACCTATGTGGATGTTTACGAATACGAGTTGCCGTGGATCAAGGTTGGCGATGAGGCGCATATGCGCCTTGCATCGCTGCCCGGAGAGACCTTTACCGGTAAAATAACCTATATCTACCCGTATTTGGAGGCCAAAACGCGGACGATTAAGGTGCGTTTGGAATTTAAAAACCCCGGCATGAAGCTGAAGCCGGACATGTTTGCCGATGTCAATATTCATGCCAGCAAACAGGTAGATGCGGTTGTTATTCCCAGCGAAGCGGTGCTGCGTACGGGAAGTCGCAATGCGGTGTTTGTGGTGCGTGGTCCCGGCAGATATGAGCCGCGCGACGTTAAATTGGGCATCAGCTCGGAGGGCCTTGTGCAAATCCTTTCCGGTGTGAAAGAGGGTGAGGAGGTTGTGACCAGCGCTCAATTCCTTATTGATTCCGAATCCAAATTGCGTGAAGCCGCTGCCAAGATGATGGATGCGAAAAAACCCACGGCAGCCAATCCGCGCCCCAGCATGGAAAAATCCGCCAAAGATACGGATGGCACAGGCATGAAAGGCATGGACATGAAAGGCATGGACATGAAAGGCATGGACATGAAAGGCATGGACATGAAGGGCATGGACATGAAGGGCATGGACATGAAGGGCATGGACATGAAGGGCATGGACATGAAGGGCATGGACATGAAGGGCATGGACATGAAAGAGGGAGGGAAATAGCGCCCCATGATTCAGGCGATTATCGATAGCTCCCTCAAAAACCGCTTTTTGGTGCTGATTGCGACGGTCTTTCTGATCGCAGCCGGATACTGGGCGGTAAAAAACACGCCGTTGGATGCGATTCCCGATTTATCCGATGTGCAGGTCATTGTGTTCACCGAGTATCCCGGACAGGCCCCGCAGGTCGTTGAGGATCAGGTGACTTATCCGTTGACGACGGCCATGCTGGCCGTGCCGTTTGCTAAGGTGGTGCGCGGTTATTCTTTCTTCGGGTTTTCCTTTGTTTACATCCTTTTTGAGGATGGTACGGACATGTATTGGGCGCGTTCGCGGGTGTTGGAATATCTGAATTTCGTCAGTGGTAAACTGCCTGCCGGAATCAATCCGACCTTAGGGCCGGATGCCACGGGTGTCGGCTGGGTGTATGAATATGCGTTGGTAGATAAATCGGGCAAACACGATCTATCGCATTTGCGCTCCATTCAGGACTGGTATTTGCGCTATCCATTGCAAACCGTGGACGGTGTATCCGAGGTCGCATCCGTTGGCGGTTACGTCAAGCAGTATCAGGTGGAAGTGGACCCGAATATTCTATTGGCCTACAACATTCCGCTTTCCAAAGTGAAACGGGCGATTCAGCGCAGCAACAACGATGTCGGCGGCAGGCTTATCGAACGCGGTGAGACCGAATTTATGGTGCGTGGTCTGGGTTATATCAAGTCGTTGGATGATTTAAGAAAAATCGCCGTGAGTGTGGATAAAAACGGCACGCCGATTCGTTTGCAGGATATTGCCAATATCCATCTGGGGCCGGAGCTGCGCCGTGGTTTGGTTGATCTCAACGGCGAGGGTGAAGTGGCCGGTGGCGTGATTATTATGCGTTACGGGGCCAATGCCCTAGCCACCATTGATGCGGTGAAGGAAAAACTGGAAGAGCTCAAGAGCGGGCTGCCGGAAGGCGTTGAAATTGTGCCGGTTTACGATCGCAGCAGCCTGATCGAACGGGCAGTGGATAATCTCAAAGACAAACTGATTGAGGAATCCATTGTGGTGTCGCTGATTTGCCTGCTGTTTTTGCTGCATGCGCGTTCGGCTCTTGTTGCCATTCTGTCGCTGCCGATCGGTATTCTTATCGCCTTCATGATTATGTACTGGCAGGGGATTAACGCCAACATCATGAGCCTTGGCGGTATTGCTATCGCTATTGGGGCGATGATCGACGGTGCTATTGTCATGATTGAGAATGCGCACAAACACTTGGAACATGCGGTCAAGGCCAAGGGGGCGGAGCTTAGTGCCAAAGAACGCTGGTTGGCCGTCGGAACAGCATCCAGAGAAGTTGGGCCAGCTCTATTTTTCTCCTTGCTCATTATTACCGTGTCGTTTTTGCCGGTATTTACGCTGCAGGCGCAGGAAGGGCGATTATTTTCGCCGCTGGCATTCACCAAGACCTACGCCATGGCCGGTGCTGCGATTTTGGCAATCACCCTTGTGCCGGTGTTGATGGGTTATTTTTTGCGCGGAAAAATCCCGCCCGAAGATACCAATCCGGTGAACCGTTTTTTACGTTTCATCCACAAGCCGTCGCTGGATAAAATCATTCAGTGGCGCTGGAAAAGTGTGCTTGTGGCCGTGCTGTTGCTGGTGGCCACGGCATATCCGCTATCCAAAATCGGTAGCGAATTCATGCCGCCGCTGGATGAAGGCGATATTTTTTATATGCCGACGACCTTTCCCGGTATTTCCATCACCAAAGCCAAGGAACTCATGCAACAGACGGATCGCATATTGAAATCCTTTCCCGAAGTGAAATCGGTTTTCGGCAAGGTGGGCCGGGTTGAAACGGCAACCGATCCGGCGCCGTTGTCGATGCTGGAAACCACGGTGCAACTCAAACCCAGAGAGGAGTGGCCCGATCCTGATAAAACGTCAAAGGCACTGATGAAAGAAATGGATCAGGCTATTCGTTTTCCCGGCGTGGCGAACGCCTGGACCTATCCGATCAAAACGCGTATCGACATGTTGTCTACCGGCATTAAAACGCCGATTGGCATCAAGATTTCCGGGCCGGATTTGGCGGTGTTGGAAAAAAACGTTAAAAAAATCGAACAGGTGCTGAAAACGCTGCCGGACACGCTCTCCGCCTTTGGTGACCGTACCGTTGGCGGCTATTATTTCGATTTCAATATTGATCGCGATGCGATTTCCCGTTACGGCCTGACCATCGCCGATGTGCAGGATGTTATCCAGAGTGCTATCGGCGGTATCAATGTCACCCAGACGGTGGAGGGTTTGGAGCGTTATCCGGTAAATCTGCGTTACCCGCGTGAATTGCGCGATAATCCGGAGCAGTTGGGGCGTGTACTTATTCCGACACCAACCGGGGCACAGATACCGTTATCGCAGTTGGCCACCATTAGCACCCGGCAAGGGCCGCCTTCGATTAAATCGGAGAATGCCCGTCCCAATGCATGGATTTATGTGGATGTGACGACCAGTGATATCGGCGGTTATGTTGCCAGAGCCAAAAAGCTGCTAGATGAACAGATAGAGCTGCCACCCGGTTATACCCTGACATGGTCCGGGCAATTCGAATATATGGAACGGGCCAACGAGCGGCTGCAGGTTGTTGTGCCGTTTGCGCTGTTTATTATTTTTCTGCTGCTGTATTTGAATTTTGGCAACGTTATTGCGCCACTGGTGGTGATGCTTTCCATTCCGTTTGCCTTGATCGGCGGTTTCTGGCTGGTCTTCTGGCTCGGTTTCAACATGAGTGTGGCGGTGGCGGTGGGCTTTATCGCCCTCGCTGGTGTATCGGCGGAAATCGGTGTGCTGGTGCTCACCTTTATTGATCAGGAAATCCGGAAATTGCGTCGTGACAAGGGGCGCGCATTGCAATCGGGTGAAATCATGGATGCAGTGCTTGGCGGAACCTCGCAACGGGTGCGGCCCATCGCCATGACTGCTACTGCCATTATCGCCGGTTTGCTGCCGATTATGTGGGGTTCCGGTACAGGTTCGGAAGTCATGCAACGCATCGCTGCTCCGATGGTTGGCGGCATGGTGACGGCGACGCTGCTGTGTTTGCTGGTCTTGCCGCTGATTTACGGCCTGATTCTGCAATTTCAGGAGAAGCGTTATGCACAAAAGACGCTCGGCCAATAAGGGGAGGCAGTCATGATTAAGAATATCATCGACGGTTCGCTGAAGAACGGCATGTTGGTGTTCATGGCCACGGGATTTCTGATTCTGGCCGGTGCATGGGCAGTCAAAAACATTTCCTTGGATGCTATTCCTGATCTTTCCGATGTGCAGGTGATTCTGTTTACCGAGTTTCCCGGTCAAGCGCCGCAGGTGGTGGAAGATCAGGTGACGTATCCACTGACCACCACCATGTTGCAGGTTCCGCGCGCCAAGCTGGTGCGTGGTTATTCATTCTTCAATTATTCCTTTATTTACATCATTTTTGAAGAGGGGACAGACATGTATTGGGCGCGTTCGCGCGTGCTTGAGTATGCCAATTCCGCAGCCCGGAATTTACCAACTGGCGTTCAGCCTGTGCTGGGTCCCGATGCCACCGGTGTCGGTTGGATTTATGAATATGTGTTGGTGGACAGAAGCGGCAAGCATGATTTGGCGGAGCTGCGCAGTCTGCAAGACTGGGTGATTCGCTACCGCCTGGAGACGGTTAAAAACGTATCCGAAGTCGCCTCCGTGGGTGGTTTTGTTAAGCAATATCAGGTGGAGGTCGATCCCAATATTCTGCTGGGCTATAACATCCCGTTGTCCAAGGTGAAACACGCCATTATGCGCTCCAATAACGATGTCGGGGGGCGTTTGGTAGAAATGGCCGAAACCGAATTTCTGGTGCGCGGCCTAGGTTATATCAAATCCATTGACGATTTGAATCAAATTCCGGTCGGTGTCGATAAAAATGGCACGCCGATTCGTTTAATGGATGTGGCGCATGTGCATCTGGGACCGGAGCTCCGGCGCGGTGCGGTCGATTACAACGGCGAAGGCGAAACAGCCGGTGGTATTGTGGTCATGCGCTTTGGTGAAAATGCCTTGACCACCATTGAAGCGATTCGCGAAAAGATTACCGAATTGCAGGACGTGATGCCGGAAGGTGTGGAAATTGTGCCGGTATACGATCGTGGTGCGCTGATTGAACGTTCGGTGGATAATCTCAAGGAAAAACTGATTGAGGAATTTATCGTTATCGCGCTGGTTTGCATGATTTTTCTTCTGCATGCGCGCTCGGCTCTTGTGGCTATCGTTACTCTACCGATGGGCATGCTGATCGCTTTTATTCTGATGCAGTGGCAGGGTTTATCTGCCAATATTATGAGCCTCGGGGGTATTGCGATTACCCTTGGGGCCATGGTCGATGGGGCCATTGTGCTGATCGAAAATGCGCATAAACACCTTGAAAACGGCGAAAAACAGAAGGGGGCGGCGTTAACAATCCCCGAGCGCTGGTCGGCGATCAGCGACGCCTCAAAAGAAGTCGCGCCGGCGTTGTTTTTCTCCTTGCTTATTATCACTTCGTCTTATCTGGTAATTTTCACCCTTGAGGAGCAATCCGGACGCTTGTTCAAACCACTGGCCTTTACCGCCACCTATATTATGGCTGGTGCTGCCGTGCTTGCGGTGACGCTAGTGCCCTTGTTGATGGGTTATTTTATTCGCGGCAAGATTATCCCGGAAGAAAAAAATCCGGTGAACCGTTTCCTCAAATTCATACATGGCCCGGCACTTGCCAAGGCTTTGAAATATAAATGGGCCACCCTTGGCATTGCTTTGGCTGTATTGCTCAGCGTGGTTTACCCCTTGAGCAAGTTGGGCAGTGAATTCATGCCGCCGCTGGATGAAGGGGATATTCTTTACATGCCCACAGCCATTCCCGGCATTTCCATCACCAAATCGAAGGAAATGATGCAGCAGATGGATAAAATTCTGATGACTTTCCCGGAAGTACAATCCGTATTCGGTAAAAACGGGCGGGCGGAAACGTCCACCGACCCTGCATCTCTAGCCATGACCGAAATCACCATTCGCGTTAAACCACGCGATCAGTGGCCGGACCCGAGCAAAACTACAGCAGAACTCAAAATGGAAATGGATAAGGCCATCCAGTTTCCCGCCGTGGCCAATTCATGGGGATTTCCGATCAAGACGCGCATCGACATGCTGTCCACCGGCATCAAAACGCCGGTCGGCGTCAAAATTATCGGCCCGGATCTTTCCGTTTTGCAACGTGTCGGCAAGGATATCGAGGGCGTGCTGAAAATGTTGCCCGAGACCAAATCGGCAATGGGAGATCGGGCAATGGGCGGCTATTACTTGGATTTCGACATCAATCGCAAGAAAGCGGCGCGTTACGGCCTGACTGTCGGCGATGTGCAGGATGTTATCCAGTCGGCGATTGGTGGCATGAATATTACCGAAACAGTGGAAGGGCTAGAGCGTTATCCGGTCAATTTGCGTTATGCGCGGGGTCTGCGTAGCAGTCCGGAAGAGTTGAAGCGCATGCTGATTCCAACGCCGACCGGTGTGCAGATTCCGATTGCGCAAGTCGCCGATCTTGTCATTCGGCGCGGGCCGCCTTCGATCAAGAGCGAAAACTCCTTGTCCGACACTTGGATTTATGTGGACATCAATACCTCGGATATTGGTGGTTATGTTGAGAAAGCCAAACAAGCTGTCGCCGATCAGGTGAAAGTCCCGCCCGGTTATGAAGTGATGTGGTCCGGCCAATATGAATACATGCAGCGGGCCAACAAGCGCATGCAATTGGCCGCACCGCTGGTCTTGGTGCTGATTTTTATGCTGTTGTATTTCAATTTCAAAACACTGATTGAACCGATGGTGGTCATGGCTTCGGTACCGTTTGCGCTGGCTGGCGGTGTTTGGTTGATTTATTTGATGGATTTCAACTTGAGCGTGGCTGTGGATGTGGGCTTTATCGCCTTGGCGGGTGTGGCGGCGGAAATCGGGGTGTTGGTGCTTACCTTCATCGGCCACGAAGTGGCGCGCAAGCGTGCAGAGTTGAAACGTCCGCTTACTTCGAAGGAAATATTTGAGGCTGTGCTCAATGGCACGTCGCAACGTGTGCGCGCCATCGCCATGACTGCGGCGGCCATCATCGCAGGCTTGCTGCCCATCATGTGGAGCTCGGGTACGGGTTCAAGTGTTATGCAGCGCATCGCTGCACCGATGGTCGGCGGCATGCTGACCACACTTGTGGTTTGTCTGGTCGTGGTGCCGGTGTTTTACGGTATGATTTTACAATTCAAAGAAAAACGCACGGTCAGTGCCGCTGCCAAAGTTCAGGCGTGAAAAGGAGTCATCCCATGGAAACAAACGCTGTTATTGCCATTATCCGTACCGATGCACTGGAACAGGTGGAAAGCCGTTTGCAGGAGCTTGGCATCAAGGGCATCAGTATCAGTCAGGTTAAAGGCTACGGTGAATACGAAGATTTTTACAGCAGGGACCATATGACGGTTCATGTTCGTTTGGAGGTCTTCACCGCCGCTGCAAGGGCGGAAAAAATTGCCCATTGCATCATGCAGGCGGCCCATACGGGTCAGCCGGACGATGGGATTGTCACCATTCTTCCCGTGAACAAATTTTATCGCATACGCACGCAATCGGAAGTCGATTTTGATGAATCTACGAAGTGATAGGGCTATTGATAATGCCTTGTATAAAAATAGTTAAATAACGATACGAAAGGAGAATAGACAATGATGAAGAAAACGATGATGAGCCTAGTTGTTGCAGGTGTTGTGGGAATCAATCCGGCATTTGCATCCGGCGATCATGCAGGTATGGATGCGCATCACGATATGAAGAATGGCGCTATGCATCATGATATGGACAAAGGCCATCATATGCAGGGCATGATGATGGGAGAAATGAAGCATTCGATGAAGGGTATGTTCCTCATCAGGAAGGATATTGACGGTTATCAGGCCAGTTTTCATGTCATGAAAGCACCCGCAGGCATGGAACAACACGGTGGCGCGTATCATTTTATGTTCAAAGCCGAAAAAGACGGCAAAGCACTGACAAATATGCGCGTGAATTCCAAAGTCATACATCCTGACGGTCAATCCGAATCGAAAATGATGATGCGAATGGGCGACTGGTATATGGCCGGTTACAACTTTGATCATAAAGGCCGGCATCAGATGATGGTGTTGTTTAAAACCGCCGATGGCATCAAGCATTTCGGCGGTGTCGATTATCCACAAAAGGACAAGGAGTAAACGATGAAATATCTACAAAGGTTAAGTTTCGCGGCACTTGCCGTGGCGGCGATTTACGGCTTGTTCATTTACACAGGCAGTTCGGAAAATATTAAAACGGCATCGGCGGCAGGCAAGGATGTGTTGATGTATAAGTCGCCGACCTGCGGATGTTGCGGCAACTGGGCGGAGCATCTGCGCGGTGCCGGATTTACCGTGGTTGAAAACAAGCAGGAAAATATGGATGCCATCAAGGTGAAATACGGCATACCGGAAAAGCTTGCTTCCTGCCACACGGCAATCATCGACGGTTATATTATTGAAGGGCATGTGCCCGCCGCCGATGTCGAGCGTTTGTTGAAAGAAAGACCTGATATTGTTGGTCTGACAGCGCCGGGCATGCCGATGAAATCGCCGGGCATGCAGAGTGTCGGTCAAAAGCCGAAGGGCTATGATGTTTTGGCCTTCGATAAAGACGGCAATTCGCATGTATTCAGCCATTATTAGACGATGAAGCAAGAGCGAGTGGTGTGCGGAGCATAATATGAGAAAACTATGTGTGATTGCCGGTTCTTTTTTCATGCTGGCGATGCTTGTTCCACCCGTCGTAGCCAACGACGGCATGCATGGGGTGTTGCCAAGCGATAACAACAGCCCCTGTGCGATGAAGGGGAAAGTTCGGTCATCTGGTGACATGATAGCTATGCAAAAAGGCGAATTCATAAAAAAAACGGAAGTGGATGGCTATGCTATTACTTTCCGTATTGTGAAAACCAAAGCGGGCATGACTCTGGGCGGTACGCATCATCTGATGATTAAAGTCGAGAAAAATGGTGTGGTGATTACTGATCTGGCAGCCAATTCCAAGGCTTCGCACCCCAATGCGCAATCGGAATCGAAAATGATGATGAAAATGGGCGATTGGTATATGGCGGCATACGATTTGGGACATCAGGGGCCGCACGAATTAACGGTGTTGTTCAAAACTTCAGACGGGGTTAAGCATTTTACCCGTGTTAAATTACCTGCAAAATAAGGAGAAACAGATGAAACCTATGAACAAGTGGATAGCCGCGAGCGCCGCCATTGCGGTGATGATCATTGGTCTGGCTGCCAGTCATGCCCAAGCAGGAGAACCGCCGATTCGGGCAGATAAAGCGCATGCGATGTCGCACAAAGAGGGATTTATTGCGATCAAGGGCATTGAGGATGATTACTCGGTGATTTTTCACATCATGCGCGCACCGCTGGGCACTTCTTACAGTCGCAATGAATACCATGTGATGGTCAGTGTTGAGAAAAACGGTCAGGCGCTGCGCGGTTTGCACATGTCTTCCACGGTGAGGCATCCGAATGATAAGGTTGACGATCTGGCTGCAATGCCACAATTGGGTGACTGGTATATGGCCCGTTATAACCTGAATCACGAGCAGGGCAGGCATTTAATCAGCGTGCATTTCACTGTCGCCGGTAAAAAATACAGCGCCAGCATTTATTACCCGGAATACATTGGCCGATGATAAGTCGCTATCGGATAAGGATGGCGAAGGGAAGGACTTAAAAAGGAGATGGTGGTGCGATGGATGTTGTAATGGAACGCAGTTTTTTTGTGGATAAAATTCAATGCGAAGGTTGCGAATCGACAATTGAACAACAGCTCTTGGCCTGCCCCGGTGTGTCGGAGGCCAAGGTAATTCCCGGAACCGGTAAGGTGATTGTTCGCTATAACCCGTTGCGTGTGCGTTTTAAGACGCTTCCCGGGATTGTCGATGAGGCGGGATTTTCACGGATATTTCAATTTAGCGAAGAGCACCATCAGGATTACATCTGGAGTCAGGAAGAGGATGTTATCATTCAAAAGGCCATGCAGCAGACAAAGGACATGAAATAATATGCCTATGTTTTGCCACAAGGTCTGTACAAACATAAAGTCGGTCATGCATCGGTTTGCATCGGCTTCTGATCAGGAGCATTTGGATGGCTAAAAAAATCGTAAAGCCTCTTTATTCAGGCTATCACCCGGTAACCCGCTGGCTGCATGCCGGTTTGGTGTTGGGGGTGCTATTTCAACTTTTTTGTGCGCTGTTGATGAGTCATCCTGAGCATGAGGATGGCAAACATGGCGAGTCGGCCCTGATTCACCAAACCGTTGCTGCCGAGGTTCACCCTGCTGCGCATAAAGACGATGGTCTCGGGGAGTTATTCATGGCGGCGCATCGAACAGGTGGTATGTTGGTTGTTGTGATTGTTTTAGCGAATCTGTTGTGGGCGCTTATCGCCAGAGGCAGGCCGCGCAAACGTCAAATTGGCGTTCTTTTTTCTTCCGCGCATTGGCGACAAGCATTGTCGATTGCTAGGCAATTGCCTTGGGCATTACGGGGTAAAAATCCGCTGCCGGAGCCGGGGAATTCATTGTCGCTGTTGTTCGAAATGCTGGGTTTGCTGGTGATGACGGCGATGGCGCTTAGCGGCAGCATGATATGGTTTTTGTGGGCCGGGCCGGGCAATACCGTGTCCGATCAGGCGGAAATACTGATGGGCATACACGCCACGTTTGCAATCATGCTGCTATTCTATCTGCTAGGGCATATTTCCATGGCTTTGATGCATGCGCGGGCTGGTGATCCTGTATTTGTCCGAATTTTACCGCTGTGGAAGAAAAACAGTGCATTGCAAGGAGGAAAATCATGATCAGCGATCCAGTTTGCGGTATGGATGTGGCCGAAGACAGCAAACATGCGCGTACTTTTCGTGGTGTGGATTATCGTTTTTGCAGCGAACGCTGTCTGGAGAAATTCGGCGATAGCCCTGAAGATTATATGGGCGAGGACTGTACGCATGATCCGGTTTGTGGCATGAAAGTGAGCCGTGCATCGGCCAATCATGTCCAGCATGCCGATCACGATTATTTTTTCTGTTCTCAGCATTGTGTGGAAAAATTCACTGCCGATCCTGCCAATTTTGCAGGCAAGGATCAGGCTTGTCATCACCATCATGCGCCGAAAAAGGCCTTGCCGGACAATCCCGAGGCAAGCTATTTCTGTCCGATGTGTCCGGGTCAGGAGCAGCAGGGGCCGGGTACATGCAAAGTTTGCGGCATGGCGCTGGAGCCGATGGCAACGCCGAGCTTGGTGCAAAAAACAGAATATATCTGTCCGATGCATCCTGAAGTCGTGCGTGATGAACCTAGTTCGTGTCCAAAATGCGGCATGGCGCTGGAAGCACGTACCGTCACTGCCGATGAGGAAAATCCCGAACTCGACGATATGAGCCGGCGTTTCAAAGTCAGTGCTTTGTTGGCTGCGCCGGTATTTGTTTTGGCCATGCTTGCAGATTTGGCTCCTGCTTGGCTGCCGGCGGGTTTGAGTATGGGGATGGTGCAATGGATTGAATTTGTGTTGGCAACGCCGGTCATTCTATGGGGTGGTTGGCCGTTTTTTGAGCGTTTCTGGCTGTCCGTCAAAACATGGAATCTGAATATGTTCACACTGGTTGGTCTCGGTGTCGGTGTGGCGTGGATTTATAGTGTTGTGGCGCTTCTTATGCCCGGTGTTTTTCCGCCTGTGATGCAAATGGACGGCGGTTTGGTGGATGTGTATTTCGAGGCAGGTGCTGTGATTACCGCACTTGTTTTGCTTGGTCAGGTGTTGGAGTTGCGTGCCCGTTCGCGTACCAACGAAGCGATTAAAATGCTACTCGGCATGGCACCGAAAACAGCCCGGCGTGTGGCTGCGGATGGTTCGGAATCCGATGTGCCGTTGGAAGATGTGGTGGCCGGGGATGTGCTGCGTATTCGACCCGGCGAAAAAGTGCCGGTGGATGGTGTGGTGACCGAAGGTGAAAGCAATGTCGATGAATCGATGGTCACCGGCGAACCGATTCCTGTGGAAAAAGTGAAAGGCGAAAAACTCATCGGCGCGACGGTGAACGGCAACGGTTCGTTGTTGATGCGTGCCGAAAAAGTCGGTGCGGACACATTGCTGTCGCAAATCGTCAACATGGTAGCAGAGGCGCAGCGTTCGCGTGCGCCGATTCAGAAAATGGCCGATACCGTGGCCGGTTATTTTGTTCCCGCTGTGGTTGTTATTGCCCTGATTGCATTTGCTGTGTGGATGTTTGTCGGCCCGGAACCAAGGCTGGCGCATGCGATTGTCAATGCTGTGGCCGTATTGA
This sequence comes from Zetaproteobacteria bacterium, assembly GCA_021545645.1. Taxonomy (GTDB): domain Bacteria; phylum Pseudomonadota; class Zetaproteobacteria; order Mariprofundales; family Mariprofundaceae; genus UBA1543. The sequence continues at coordinate 22,955 of JAJRWP010000177.1, forward strand.
TTATTGCTTGCCCTTGCGCACTGGGTTTGGCCACGCCGATTTCAATTATGGTCGGTACTGGGCGCGGCGCGACGGCAGGTGTGCTGATTAAAAATGCCGAAGCGTTGGAAATCATGGAAAAGGTGGATACGGTTGTTGTCGATAAAACCGGTACGTTGACCGAAGGAAAACCGACGCTGACAACCGTGCAGACCGTTGGTGGCGCGCGTGAAGAAGATGTGCTGCGCACGGCTTTAAGTGTTGAGCGGGCCAGCGAACATCCGTTGGCGGAAGCGATTGTTGCCGGAGCGATGGCAAAAGGCATCAAACCGGAATTTGTTGAAGATTTTTCTGCGCTGACCGGCAAAGGTGTGCGGGCGACGATCGCTGGCAAGGCTGTGCTCCTAGGCAATGCAAAGCTGATGCAGGATAACGGCATTGATACGAAGGATTCGGCTGCGTTTGTCGAAGCGCATCAACTGGGCGGAGAAACCGTAATGCATCTGGCTATCGACGGGGTGTTGGCCGGTTTAATCGGTGTGTCGGATCCAATCAAGGCATCCTCGCCCGATGCAATCAAGGCCTTGCATGCGGAAGGCATCGAAGTGGTGATGCTGACTGGCGATAATCGCAATACGGCAAGTGCCGTTGCCGCCAAACTCGGTATTGATGGCTTCGAGGCGGAGGTTCTGCCCGATCAGAAGGCTGCGGTGATTAAAAAGCTTCAGGATGAAGGAAAAATCGTGGCTATGGCCGGTGACGGTATCAACGATGCACCGGCATTGGCACAGGCGCATGTCGGCATTGCCATGGGAACCGGCACGGATGTGGCCATGGAATCGGCGGGGGTGACGCTGGTCAAGGGCGATTTAACCGGCATTGTGCGCGCGCGTAAATTGTCGCGGGCGACGATGAAAAATATTCGCCAGAATCTGTTTTTTGCCTTTATTTACAACTCTGCCGGAGTGCCGGTGGCGGCAGGGGTGTTGTACCCTGTTTTCGGCTTGCTGCTTTCACCGATTATTGCTGCCGCAGCGATGAGTTTCAGTTCTGTTTCGGTGATTACCAATGCGCTGAGATTGCGCAATGCCAAACTGTAGAACGACGTAATTCGTGACGGAAAAGCAGGGTCATATCTCGCACGGCTGCGCACCCAAACCCGGGTTCCTGCCGATGCGCAAGATTGTTCCGGCGATGAGCATACCGTTGGCCTCCATTTTCGGCAGCGGTTTTCTGGTTATCGTTCCCATTTTAGCCAGCAGTGTCGGCCCGTATGCCTTGTTGGCGATGCTGGTGGTGGCTTTTGTTGCATTTCAGGCGGGTGCGGTTGTGCGCCACAATATTTTGTGTGCGGAACCAGTGCTGGCGGCAGGCCGAAAACATATAACGCTGAGCTTGGAACGCCTGTCGGACGTCGCCCTTGTCGGTGCTTATATCGTGTCGGTATGCCTGTATATTCATATTATGAGCGCCTTTGTGTTGGGTGCTTTCGGCATGGATTCGGATTTTAATAAGAGCCTGCTGACCACGCTGGTGATAGGGGTGATTACTACGATTGGCGTGATGGGTGGTTTGAAGCCGTTGGAAAAGCTGGAAAGCTGGGCTTTGTATGTGACGCTGTTTATTTTGACGCTGCTGCTGGTTGGTTTTGCCATTTATGATGCGCGTGGGTTTCTGGATTCGGGAGCTTTCACGCTGCCAGTTATGCCGCAGCGCTCTATTTGGGAAATGCTGACGATTGTGGCCGGTACGTTGATCGTGGTGCAAGGTTTTGAAACCACGCGCTATCTTGGCCGCAGTTTCGATACTTGGACGAGAATCCTCGCTTCGCGCTGGTCGCAATATGTTTCGCTGACGGTGTATGTCGTTTTTGTGGCTTTGGCACTGCCTGTTGTATCCTCATTGAACGGGAAATATACCGATAACAGCCTGATTTTAATGGCTGCCGAGGTGTCTGTGTTGTTGGTGACACCGCTGATTATTGCCGCCGGTTTGTCGCAATTTTCCGCCGCTGTTGCCGATACACTGGCGGCAGCGGCGAATATGGTAGAGGTCACGCACAATCGTATAAAACAGCGTTGGGGCTACCTGTTGGTTGGTGTTACGGCCATGGCTCTGGCGTGGTCGAATTCAACCTTTGAAATTATAAGCCTAGCATCGCGGGCGTTTGCGCTTTATTACCTGTTGCAGTGTTTCGTAGCCTTTACGGTATGCCGTAATCACCGCGAGCGGGCAAGATTTATCCTTGTCGGACTGGCATTGCTCTTTGTCCTTGTCTTTGCCGTTCCGGTCGGATAATCGACCATGCTATTGGCCGGGCTGATAGGCTTGCAGCACAACAACGAAACTAAACGTATGGAGAATTGAATGATTGAAGTGACATTGGCCGGAGCCTTGATTGCCGGATTATTATCTTTTTTATCGCCGTGTGTGTTGCCGCTGGTACCGGCTTATTTGTCGTATATTTCCGGTGTGTCGGTGAATGAACTGCGTCAGCAGGACGAGCATTCTGCGCTGATTCGACGGCATGCATTGATCCAGTCCTTGTGGTTCGTAAGTGGTTTTAGTTTGGTTTTTATTGCCCTTGGCGCATCGGCGACATTGCTGGGCCAATGGTTGATGGGAAATATGGAGGCGCTGGGGAAAATTGCCGGTATTATTATCGTGGTTTTCGGCTTGCACTATACTGGCATTATTCGTATTCCTTTTTTGATGATGGATGCACGTTTCGAAACCGATGGCGTGAATGCCAAACGCGGTGTCGGTGCGCTGGTTTTGGGTTCTGCATTCGCTTTTGGCTGGACACCTTGTGTGGGACCTATTTTGGGCGCGATTCTTGCCGTGGCTGGTGTTCAGGCCGATATGTTGCAAGGCATTATTCTGCTCGTCGCCTATTCGCTCGGGTTGGCGATTCCATTCATGCTGGCGGCATTGGCAACGGATTCATTTTTGCGCTGGTCGCAGGGTTTTAAGCGGCATCTGGCGGTGGTCGAAAAGGTGTCCGGTTTGCTGCTGATTGCGGTCGGGGTGCTTATTTTTATGGGCAGTTTCAGTATTGTTTCCGGTTGGTTGATTGACTGGTTTCCGGGATTGGCGGATATTGAAGCTACATTCGCTCAGGTTGCGCAATAGTATGGCGAAGGAAAAACGGATGTGCACCGGCATCAGGAGGCCAGCGTGAAAATATTCAGGGGCCTGTCTGGAACGCTTGCCTTGTGGTTGCTGGCGGTTTTTGCCTTTGTGGCATTTGTCGGTTGGCATCAGTTGCGCGATATATCGACGATTCACGAGATGGCATCCGAAATCGAAAAATCAAATCACCAGAGCCACCATTTGCATGGTTTAGAAATGCGAATTAAAGATATGGTGGCGCATGCCCATGATTATTTAATCACCGGTTCGGATGCGCATAGCCGCTACTATAGAAACAGTGCTGCAGCCATTGAAAAACTGCTTATTGGAAGCAAGTTGGGGCCGCAAGATGAGGCACAAGTCCGGGGTATTTTGGCGAAAATGCACCGCATCGCCAACAAGATATTTTCCCTGCCCTTTGCCACTGGCAATATGGAAGGGCCGATTTTAATGCAGGAGTTGGACGGTTTATTGCAGCAACTGTCCCGCTTCATATCGGCCATACACCATCGCATGGATGATACGGTGAATCAGTCGATGCGCATGGTTTCCGGCATGCATCTGGATATGCGCGAGGATTTCCTTGTTTCTTTGCTGGTGTTGTTCGCCTTGCTGGCCGGGATGAGCGCGTATTTGTATTCGCGGGTTGTGCGGCCACTTATTCTTCTGCGCCGGGAGGTGGCGAGAATCGGCGAAGGCGATTTTTCTCCGCAATGCCCGGATTTCGGCGAAAATGAGATTGGCGAGCTTTCCAGCGCGCTGAATACCATGGGCGATGCATTGCAGGGCAGAGACAAAGAATTGATTCAGGCGAAGAGTTTTGCCGCGCATCAGGAAAAGATGCACGCCTTGGGCTTGATGACGGCCAGCATTGCACACGAAGTGGGTAATCCGTTGTCGGCGGCGCAGGTTTCCGTCGATGTTGCCAAACGAAAATTAACGCAAGGGGATTATCCGGCGGCGGAAAAGTTCCTGTCTTCGGCGCAAATCGAACTCAAGCGCACCGATTCGATTATCAGCAATGTTCTGGATTACGGACGGCAGTCGTCGGGCGAGCA